>JAEUUV010000072.1 GCA_016787285.1 Saprospiraceae bacterium
TATATGCAGCCAGTGCGAATCCGATTCCGATGCTGGCTAAAATACCCAGGAAGTTGAAAAAACCGAAACTTGCCGTAGCCGACAACGACTCGCCCCACTTCTGCCGCATCATCCGGCCCGATTCCTTGACGGTATCCAGCACGCCACGGTCTTCGTACACCAGGATAGGCACTACAAAAAAGGTCATGATGGACCAGGCCATACCAATAAGCGAAGACACGATCTGTCCGATTTTACCGGTCTCCTGCAAGGCTTGCAGCAAAGTGCCGACCGTGGCCGATAATGCCGACCAGGCAAATATTTTACCGATTCGCGACCATGCAAACCCGATACCGTCGCGGACGTTCGTTTCCTCGCCGTTCAGGATTTTCAGGGCGCAATGGATCAGCGCCGAGTTGAAAAATACAATCACGAAATAACTGACAAAGTAGTAGCAGAATGCCGCCGCGTAGATGAGCATTTTGCTTGACTGCTCTTCATTGAGCAGCGCATTGATCTGTTCGCCGGCAAAGAAAAACGAGCCGCCGGCAAAGGATGCCAGCACAAAAATCAGGGCAATGCCGGAGAAGACCGGGAAGAGCAGCAGGCTACGGTTTTCGTTGATGGTAGTGTAACTGAGTTTGGCCATTTGCCAGCCGTTGCTCAATCGTTCGAAGAAGTTCATGTTTTTAGTTTTGGTGAAAGATGTCCCAAAGTAACGGAAATTATGATTTGGCATATTTTGCAACAGGCAAGTTTTTTTCCCAATCTTCGCTACCATCCCTTGCTGGCGCTAAGAATCAGCCAGGCGTTGGCAAGTGCGTAGAGGGCAAGAATCAATTTCCACGCTCGCTGATCGAAACGGGCGGAAGCCGGTGGATTACCGTTTTTCCAAATTCGAAGGGACGTCACGGACGATACGATGCACAGCAACAGGAAAAAGTAGGTGAGTATGTGGAGTTTATCTACCAGGGTAAATGTCGTGGATTGCGGCAGGATGGAATCCACGATGTACTTGTTGCCCACGCAGGCGAACAGGCTGCCGACCGACAGCCCGAAGCGCGGGTCAACGTCCACCGGGTCAATGAAAAAGACTAACCAGGAGATGAAAAACGACACGTACATGCCGGTGAAAAGCGAAAAAAACAGCCCCCAGGTTTTGCGTTTGATGAATACGGTCAAGGTAGCGTTGGTGTAGGCACTGCCTTGCGTGAGTACCGGATCGCCGTAGGTGGTGTCGTACTTTTTAGAGCCGGTAGAAATTTCAAACCGTTCGATAAACCAGTTTGTGATGCCCAGATGGGTGTCAATTTTGGTGTTCTCCCGATCCGGCACATACACCATTGCCTCTATGTCGCGGTTGCTTTCTTCAAATTCGATCGCCATTTTTTGCACGTCAAACGGGAAACGCCGGATGTCCCAGTCTTTTTTTAGCACAGCGGTAGCGCGTTTGCCGGCCCATTGTACCCCCTCTTTTTCCTCGGAAAACTCAAGGGCATATTCCACCTCTTTTGCATTAGGGATTTCAAGTGTTTCCAAGGGCTTTAGTTCCGGGTTTTTATAGTTGAACCACACCCAGAACTGCGCGGAAAAACTCTTTTCACTCAGGTTCACATCGTAAATGTCGTTGACAAAAACGCCGATTTGGACGGTGTCGGGTTGGGCAGCGGCAGTGGCGGCAAGGCAATACCAGAGCAAAAAGGGCAGGGGCGCGCGACGTAGCATATTTTGCATGATGTATGGCATGAAAAAAAATCAGGCGTGAAAATAGGACGCTACTGTCACATAGCCGCCAATCTTGTCTTTTGACCGGAACGGTGTTTTATTCCTATGCCGGATTTTTGGAGCATGTAGATTACTTTTGTCGGGACATCGCCCCCTTTCAATTTTGAAAAAAACACACTCCCACATGAATCGCTTTTTGTTTTTACTCGCATTCGGAGCTGCTACCTGCTCCGCCGATTTGGCAAACGCCCAGGCTTCTGCCGCTGCCCAGACCGTTTTTTTTATGCAACTTGACCTCGATCGCGGCTATGTGATGTGCCCGACCGGAACCGGGAACCTCTACATCGCAGGCATGCGGGGTGTGGATTTCACACTGCTCGAAATGACCTCTGAGGGTGGGTTCGTGTCGTCACGGGTAATTGATGTGGGCATTCTTGGCCTTGATGCCATTTCGGACATGATCGTGGATTCCGACGGCAACCTCGTCGTGACGGGCAACCTGAAGGAAGACAGCCCCGACAACTGCTATGTGTTCCGCTACAATCCGGTACTTGGGCAAACTTTATGGGCCAAAATGTTTGGCGCCAATCAGTCGCAAGTACTCGGCGTACTGGAGAACGGCCCGGGCGGGAACTTCATCGTGTACACCCGTAGGGTTTTCCCGAATATAGACAACGCAGAGTTTTTTCAAATGAATCGCACGAACGGGAACATCGTGCCCGGCACCGCCTGGTGGTATTTCGACGGCAGTTTTCATTCGATGATTCTTCACAACGGACGGCTGCTGGCTGCCGGCAGTTGGCTTGACGGCACGGGCACGCTATCCGATGCCAACGCGCTGATGTACATCAACCCGTCAACCGGCGATCCTGACTGGGCTTATCTTGAACGTATTTCGCCAAACACCACGGCCCGACTCTACGGGCGCGACCTGGTGGCAGAAGGTGCTGCCATAATTTCCACTTTCAGCGGCAATGACGACGGCGATAACCTGAGCACCTCCAGCATTTATTTGCAAAAGAATGCCATAAACGGCAGTCTCATGTGGCTGAAAAAAATTGACCTCACCGAATGGTCTGCCGAGTTTGCCGAAGAAATCATTTCCGTGCCCGACGGGTATGTGCTTTACGGACGCGCACTGACCGACGACGCGCTGTTTTTACTCAAGACCGACAAAAACGGCGAACTGTTATGGGCGCGTCGCATCAAGCATGCGACCAAAAACCGGATACTGGCATCTGCCCAAAACCAACTCGTAGCCCTTGGTGATTTCCTCTTTGCCACCGGCTATACCGTGGACGCTTCGGGTGATGCCCGGATGTTTGTGTTGAAAACGGATGCATGCGGCATGGTCGGCGACAGTTGCTCGGTGCTGGTGCCGACCGGAGCCATTGCTTCCACGATTGTTGCTCCCGATATTCACGCCACGACGCCTTCTTTTTCGTTCAGCGCTACCTTGCCGTTCAATACCCCGGTAGCCTCGCCGATGAGCATTGCGGTGCAAAAAGAAATCATTTGCCAGGAAATTGTAGGCGGCTGCAACGATCCCGACCTTGTTTTCGAGATAAACGATATCCAGTGCGGGGGCGGAGGTATTGCATTGTCGTACACCCTCTGTAACGTCGGCGGTGCGCCTGTATCAGGCAACATACCGGTGTGGTTTTATCCCGAAGGCCCCACACAAAATGCTACTTCGGAAATCGGCTCCACGCTGATTTTTCTCAATACACCTCTCGGGATCGGCGAATGCCGAAGCGGTGTATTGTCGGGCATTACCTGGTTCCCATCCGGCATACAGGAAGTGTTCAGTGTAATCAACCATGCCGGCAACCTGCCCACGCCCTTCTCTTTCAGCGATTTTCCCACAACCACCCTGATCGAATGCGATTACTCGAATAACCTGTTCGGGCTGACTTTTTCCCTGCCGGTTAGCCCGGTACTGGATTTGGGCCCCGACATTATCTTATGCACGGATTCTGTCTACGTGTTCGATGCAGGGCCGGGTTTCATATCGTATCTCTGGCAAGACGGCTCATCGGGGAATACCTTCACAGCCGCCGACCCTGGCCTGTACTGGGTGGAAGTGACGGACGCATGCGGCTTCGTGCAGCGCGACTCGGTATTTTTTTCATACAGCCTGCTTGGCGATACGCAATTTGCCGACACCATAATCTGCCCCGGTCAATCGGTTACCTATGCGCTGAACGGTTTCATGACATACACTTGGGTACCTGCTGCCGGGCTGAACTGTACCACCTGCCCTACCGTGACAGCCACGCCGCAAACGACCACGGCGTACACCCTTTTTGCCACCAATACCGACGGCTGCGAACTACGCGATACGTTTGAAATCGCCGTGCGCAGCATACCTGTGCTTGAACTCGGCCCGGATGTGATTTTGTGCACGGACACGACCATCGTGTTCGATGCCGGGCCGGGATTTGCCACCTACCTGTGGCAGGACGGCACAACCGCCCAGACGATTACCGCTGTTGACCCGGGCACCTATCACGTTGAAGCAACCGAAGTGTGCGGCGGTGTGCAACGCGACTCGGTATTTTTCTCGTTCAGCCTGCTGCCCGATACGCAGTTCGGCGATACGGTAATTTGCCCTGGCGAGTCGGTGAGCTATTCGCTGAACGGTTTCACGACATACGCCTGGGCGCCTGCCGCCGGATTAAATTGCACAACCTGCCCCACGGTGACGGCAGCTCCGCAAGCGACGACCACTTACACCCTGTTTGCTTACGACAACAACGGCTGCGAACTCCGCGATACGTTTACTGTGGAGGTGCGCGGCCCAGCCAATCTGATGATTTCCTGTCCGGCCAACCTGACGGTGCAGGCTGCCCCCGGTGAACAAATAGCCGTGGTGAACTACGCCGATCCGATCACCACCACCGACTGTGTGTGCGATGCTCCGGTGTGGACCCGAACCCAGGGGCTTGCTTCCGGCGCCGCTTTCCCGATAGGCCCTACACAGGTTTGTTTTTCGGCGGAAGATGGCTGTAATTCCTCAGCCACCTGTTGTTTCACGGTAACGGTAGAAAAAGGCCCCGACCCGCAAGGCCCCTGCGATGTGAAGGAAACGCCCTGCGTGCGATTTGAGATTCTGGCGATTTTCCAGAATGCGAAAAAGCAGAAAACCTACCGGATGCGTGTGATCAACAAGTGCGCAAACGAACTGATGTACGTGTCGTACCAATTGCCCGACGGCATCACCGCCAAGGCGCCTGCCAACGCTTCCATTTACACCACGCCCGCGGGAAGGCAATACGAAGTGCGCAACTCTGCGGCGCACAAGTCGGTACGGTTCAAAAGCATCGGCCCGGGGATTGCCAACGGCCAGTCCGATATTTTTGAATACACCCTGCCCGCACAGTCCGATCCGACGTTCATCCATGCGACCGTGCGGCTTGCGCCGCAAATTATTGTCGAAACCCACCTGAATGTGTTCGCTTGTGTGGTGCAGCAAGTGCCGGCCAACCTACCCGACGAGCAGGCCGCAGATCGAACCGGCACAACCGTTTCCGAAAAAACCGCCGCCCTGCGCCTTTTCCCCAACCCGGTGTCCGACCGCCTGCAGGTGGATTTGAGTGCCTGGGCAAACCAAACGGTGCGCCTGACGGTGACGGATGCGTTGGGCCGTATTCTGCTCGAAGAACGGGTATGGGCGGTGGAGCAAATACACGTGCTCGAACTGCCGCAGGACTGGCCTTCGGGGGTGTACAGCCTGACCGTGACGGGTCAGCATGGCGAACGGGCGACGGGGAGGTTTGTGAAGCGATGAATCTGATGATGCGTTTTCTGGCTTTTTTCGCTTTTTTTCTTGTGTCTGTGCTGCAAGTACAAGCGCAGCGCGAGTACATCCATCGTTTCGAAAACCTGCACGCAAACACGCGGTTTTTCGGCTTTTACAAAATGGCTCCGGCCCCCGATGGTGGTTGGGCGGTGGCTGGTTGTGATTCGGCTACCGGCGTCATTCAGGTTTTGCGTTTTGATTCCTGCGGGGACATTTACTGGTCAAAAAATCTGGAGGCGGTCTTGTCGCCGCGGCCTTCCCGCTGTTCCGATTTATTTTTTGATCATTCCGGTCAATTGGTGGTTGGCGCCGTAGCATTGGGTAGCAGCGTCGGGTTTTTCTTCGTCTTCAAACTGGCTGAAGACGGCACCCTTCGTTGGACGCGGAGTTGGCAGGCGGATCGTTTCGGATTTGGCGTGTTTTCGATGGGCGCGATGCCGAGCGGCAACTACTTTTTTACCGGAACCAACAACACGCCTGCCGGCCCCAAAGACTTCGTTGGTGTGTTGGACACATCGGGCGATTTGCAAACTGTCCGCACGTATTTTCGTTCGTCGCAGGGACATTCCTGCATCGGTATCGCCTTGCAAAATGGCCACCTGCTCGTACGCCGGGGGCCGGTTTGGTATGAAATTGATCCGATGCAAGGCACTGTTTTCTGGGTGCGGTCGCTCGGTGCCCCGTTGTTCAACCACTGCATTCCTTTGGAGTTGGAGCAAGGATTCCTCGTGATTGGTCAGTTCTCGGATAGTCAGAATCTGTATTCGGGTGTGCCTGTTTTTTTCGACCCGGACGGCAAGGTGTCCAGATTGGGCGACATGTTCCGGGCCAACGGCGGCACTTTCTCCAATACCACCAACATGCAAATCCGCCGTGTGTCGGCATTGCCCGACGGTAATTTCGTGACCGTGACCACCGATTCGTTGCCGCGCGGCTACGTTTCCGTGGTGGTATTTTCGCCCGACGGTACGCTGATTCAGCAAACACTGATCAACCCCTCCATCAATGGAGCACCGTTGTTCAGCCACGATTATTGTCTGCTTCCCGACGGTACGCTGGCAATCGCCGCCAACGCCGGAGGATGCCTTGCTGTGATCAAAACCTTGCCCGTGACGAACCTGCTTTGCGATGCCTTGCCGCATAAATATCCCGTTCCGTACCAAAATTTCCTGTCGGAAAACGCGATCAGCATCACCGTGGATACCTTTCCGTTCGAGCCCCTGTTGCTTCCTTTTTCCATCTCGGAGCACGACCCCGGGCGGGTCGTTTGGTGTGACGACAAGGCTCTCCTTCCCGATCTGGACACCTTCCTTGAGGCTTGTCCGGGCGACTCCACATTGGCCGATGCCAAGTATCCCGGGGCGACGAAATACTCCTGGGAAAACGGTTCGGACGCTGCGGCGGTGTACCTGAGACCCGGTCAGGAACGCGTTGCGACCGTGACAATTGGCTGTGACGCATACCGGCATCGGTTTATTAGCACGATAAAAAGCGACTGCCCTTGTCCGCTGATTATTCCGAACGCTTTCACACCGGACCTTGACGGCATCAACGATGTATTTCTGCCCGTCAACACTTGCGGATTTTCAGAGTTTCGCCTGAGTGTGTTCAACCGTTGGGGCCAACTGGTTTTTTTCTCCGATCAGCCTGGAAGTGGTTGGGACGGGACGTTCGACGGGGTGCAAGTCCCTTCGGATGTGTACGTCTTTGTGCTCGATTTTCGTGCCGACGTGCCAGACGCCACAGTGCAGCGCCGAAAGGGTGGGGTGACATTGTTGCGTTGAAGCCGGTTACTGCTTCACAAACTTCCCTACGAACACCCGCTCGCCTGCGGCAACTTTCAGGGCGTAAAATCCCACTGCCAAGTGCTGGACATCGAGCCGCTGGCCGGCAGGGAGCGACTGGTGCAGCACCTGGTGCCCCTGGAAATCGAAAAGGCCGACCTCCCAGGTTCCGGGTTCGTTGAGTTGAATATTCAGGAAACTGCTGGCAGGATTGGGAGAAAAGCGAACGTCCAATTCGTTACCCGGAGCATCTTCGATGGAAACGATGCAGCCCGCTTCGATCTCGGCGACGGAGTTGCAGCCGGGGGCGTTCTTGGAGATGATGGCGAGGCCGCCATTTTGAAAATATTGACAAATGCTGTAAACGCCGCATGTGGCAAGAAGCGGGCAATCGAAAATCCATATTCTCCCACCGAGAGGAATCTCGATACTGTCCAGCCCTGATAGCGAAGACAATTGGGGATTGCCTATGATATTCAGTTTTTTTAAGGAGGCGGGATGACCGGAAAACCACACTCCAATCCATTTCAAGCGTTCGATTGCGTCCAACGTAGCTAAAGAGTTGTTGTACTCGATGACTAAGCAGCCTCCAAGCGAATCAAGTTTTTCCAGACCTCCCAAGGCTGTCAACGAGTCGTTGGAGTTTATAAATAATCCCCCCCCGATTTGTTGGATATTGTCCAATCCTGTGAGCGATTTCAAAGAGGAATTGTCAGAGATGCTCACATCTGCCTCGACACTGTAAATGCCGTTCAGGCCTGTTAGCGTGAAAAGTGACGAGTTTGATGAAATATGTATGCTTCCATAGGTAGAGCCAGCCCCACCAAAATATTCACATTTCCCGATGGAGGATAAACTGCTTAAGTCTGCAATGGAAACAAGGGATGGGTTGGAGAAGATATTCAAACAACCCTCGATCATTTTCAAATTTTGTAATCCTTGTAAGACGTTTAACTCAAGGTTGTTGGATATTGTCAGCCCCGATTCAGCATAATTATCAATTCCAAAGCTCTCGCCAAAACGACCCACAAATTGCAGATTTCCCAGCCCGGCCAACGACAGCAGGGATGGGTTATTCGCAATGGTCATGGCCGATTTCACGGAATCCAGTTGGTTCAACCCAGCCATATTCGTCAAACCGGTATTTGAAATTTCAAGTCGCCCGCCGATTTTTTTCAGCGCATACAAACTGTCGAGCCGAAGGATCGCGCTTCCGGTGAGGAACAGGCTGCTGTCCATTTCTGAACAGCCCGGATAATTGATTGGAAAACTGTCCACCTGACCTTGGGTGGAAAACGTGATGTCCGCTGTCGGGCATTGCGCCGCCAGCCAGCAGCAGGAAATGGAAAGCAGGAGGGTAAGGGATGTTTTTTTCATGGTGGAGATTGTTTTTGAACGCGAAAAAACGCCAATCGCGGGGAGCAAAACCTTCCCCGCGATTGGCGATGAAAAAATTACTGCTTCACAAATTTACCAGCAAAAACCCGCTCGCCCGCTGCGACTTTCAGCACGTAAAAGCCAGCTTCGAGGGTTTGAACGTCGCACAGTTGCCCGGCGGGGAGTACCCGGCGGAGCACTAACCTGCCTTGCGCGTCGAACACTTCGACATCGAACGGCCCGGTGCTTGCTTCCGGCAATTGAATGTTCAAAAACGCGACCGCCGGGTTGGGCGAAACGGCCAGAAATTCCACACCGGATAGTTCATCGGCACCAACTACGACGCAGGCGGTGGATACGATGACAGCACTTTCGTAGGCTCCGATATCCGGGCAGCGGTTCACGCGGGCATTGCCGTCGAGGTCAAAGTCGGGCAGGTTATTGAGGTCCACGCCTTTGTCTATAGCGGGGCTGTTGGCGTCGAGGTGGTAGTCGCCCGCTGCAGCGAAGAGCGGGTCGGTGTTTTGTAAATCCCAGGGTGTGGCTACTGCTCCGAGGCTGCCGTCGCCGATGAGGTTGCCGCCGAGCGAGGCGACGGCTACGTCGTTGGTGCCGGCGGTGTATTCGGCGAAGCCGGGGTTGTGGAGTATAGTGTTTTGCAGCCTCAAGCCGCTTTGGTCGGAGAGTTGAATGCCGCCGCCGGTATTGTCGGCGACGGTGCAGTGGAGGAGGCTAAAATGTCCCGTAGAGTCCACGGAAATGGTGGCGTCTTCACTTTGGTTGCCGGCGATCAGGCTATTTTCGATGCGGATAGTTGCACCCTTGAATGAAGTGTTCGGTTCATACTGGTAGCAGCCGATCGCTCCCATGGACGGACTTTGATTATCCACTATAGTGGAGCGGCTAATCAATACTTCAAATTTGTCGTTGTGCGGCAGCAAAAGGATTGCACCGGCCCGCCCGCTGCTGCTGTTGCCTTCAAAAACGCAGTTTTCCACGAATGCCGAAAGGTCGTCCAGTGGATGTCCGGTGCTGTAAATACCCAGGCCGCCGCCTAATGCCGTTGCATTGTTATTTTTGAAAAGACTATTGGTCAGGAAAAAATCCGCCTTGCCGCCGCCGTACGCGCTCAAGCTCAGTCCGCCGGCTCCTGTGGCTACATTTCCCTCGAACAGGCAACTATCTATCGTGTGAACTCCCGAACCGTTGAGGCCTGCCCAAAGGTCGGCTGCTGCATACGCAGAGTCGGCTATGTTTTGAAAAAATCGGCAGTTTTTCAGAACGCAAGTATTGCCCGTGCCTTCAAAATCTGACGAAAGAGCGCTACCGTAATATGTGCAGCGGTTTGCTTCGAATACGCAATTGGAAATGGCAACATTGGTAGAGTCGCCGAGTAGTGTTATGCCCAATCCTCCGGCGCTGTTTGACGAATGGTTGTTGGAAAAATGCACCTCATTGATGGTAACCAAGGCATTGGAACTTGTTTCCGGCGCTATGATATTCAAACCGGCGCTCAGCTGCCCCCAGCCTTTTGTATTTGGTGTAACCGTATTGCCGTCGAATACTGATTTTGACACGGTGACTTTGCAGCCACTTGTAATAGAGGCATACACACCGCCCCCGAACGAAGAACTGTTGTTTTCAAAGGTACAACTGTCCACCACCAGCGTACGCGGCGAATTGCCCGGCCAAAACCAGAGTCCTCCGCCTTGTTCATCGTTGATATTTCCGGAGAAAAGTGTGTTGGTAACGGTCAGATTGGACAGGTAAACGGCAATCCCGCTGCCACGACTCGCCGCCGTATTTCCTGTAAATGCACAGTGATCAACGGTAATTCCTTCTTCGGTAACCTGCCGGATATAAAGCCCGCCGCCGGCATCAAAAGTGCTTGATGCCCGGTTGTTTTCAAACCGACAATACTCCACCCGCGCGCTGTTTGCGCCGACACCGATGAGAGCTAGCCCGCCGCCACTGCCCAGGGCATTGTTTTGTTCAAAAATACAGTTCCGGACTACCGGCGCGCCGAAGCAGTACAACCCGCCGCCTTCTCTATCGGCCAGGAGGCTACCATCCGCCTGCCCTCCCCGGATGCTGAACCCGTCGAGCAGCCCGTCAGGTGTGACTGCAGCGGTGACCTGCACCACATGCAACACATTATCCCCCCGATTCGTCACAAAATCATCCACCACATCATCCCCGTTCAAATCGCCCGACAGCACGGTGGGGTGTAGTACCACATCCCGCTCCGACAGGTAGCACTCCGAGCCGGCGAAGCCGCCATAGAGTTTCAGGTTTTGGTCCACCAAGAATGTAGCCGTCTGGCTGCCGCCGGGCGCTGCGGGTTTGTAAGTGCCTTCCGCCACCCAAATCTCGTCACCGGCCTGCGCGGCGGCGAGCGCGGCTTGCAGGTCGGTGTAGGCATCGGCCCAGGAGGCGCCGGTGTTGGCGCCCGTGGCGTTTTGGTTGACGTATATGCGGGTGTCGAGCGAGCCACCGATCCATTTGTAGAGGGCGGGGCCGGTGCCGAGGGGCGTGGCGACAGCAGCCCAACCGAGTTCGGGGTTCAAAAATACCCAGGCTAGCAAATCAATAATGGTGTCGGCTTGCACCCAAGTAGCCCCATGGTCTGTCGAAAGAGCAGTACTCAGCGCTGAAAGGTTGGCTCCGGTTCCGGAGGCGCCGATAAACGTGCTTGTGCAGGGAATGGCATCCACTTCGATATAAGCCTGATGACCCGTTTGTGCCCAACTCAGACCGCCGTCGGTTGTTCGAACGACATCGTATTTGGCCTGGTTTTGAAGCCACGAAACTGCCAGTCCGTTTTTTTCATCCAGAAAACCCATGGACTGCAATTGCGAATTACTGCCCAAGCCGGTGTTATATGCGGCCCAGGTTTTGCCCCGGTCTTCTGTTTTGAACGTCCGCCCCTTACCGGTACCGAACCAAAGTGTATTGCCAAAATGACCAAAGGCATTGCTTGCCGAAGAAAAAACCTGGCCTTCGCCAGGCAGGATGTCCGGAATGTTGGCCGGGGGAACCAGCGTCCAATTCTGCCCGCCGTCGGTGGTTCGGGCAAACCATTTGCCTCCGCTGTAATTCCAGCACAGTCCTTCCTGTGCATCGAAAAAATGGAGCAGTACGCCACCAGAAACATGATGAAAGACTTCCGTCCATTTTTCTCCGCCGTCCGTGGTGCGAAAAATCCCCCGTCCAGGCCCTCCGCCCAGATCTTGCGATATAATGCAGGCTGTATTTGCATCGAAGGCGTGAATATCCCAACAGAGCCGGCCTTTGGCTTCTTCGATGTCTTTCAGGTCCCAGGTTTCGCCGCCATCGGTGGATCGCAATAATTTGGAAACAAACGAAGCCGGAACCGGCCCTCCAATACTGTAATCAATGGTCACCGCCCAAATAACCTGCTCGTTGACGATGCAGATATCGGCGACGTTGTAATTGGCCGGCAGAAGGCCGACAGCCTTGGGTGCCCAGACCTGGCCGAACACGGCGCCGGAGAATGCGAGAAAAAAAACGAAAACGGGTAGTCTCTTTTTCATGACGTACATTTTAGGTGAAAAATGAATGTTGAACGCCACAAAACTGCACCCGTCGGCACTTGTCGGACTTGCACGCATGTTGCAAAAACATGCACGCATGTTGCAAAATCGCCCCCCTCAGCCCTTTCGCACCCCGCTTGGCACGAAATAACCGGCTGCTGAAACTCCGAATTATTCCAATACCTTTGCTAAAAAGAAGCACTATGCAAACTGCTGTAATAATGCCGCTTCGCGCGCTGAACCCTGCCGTAATCAGGGACCTGCAGGAAAAATACCCGGAAGCGGAGATGCACATCGTCATGGCCGGAGCACCGGATGAGGCGACTCCGATGAATGAAGAGCGGTTTTGGAACATCATCTCCCTGCTCGACTGGTCGAAAGAGGGCAATGACGATGCCGTCATCGAGCCGGCGGTACGGGAACTCTCAAGGCTGCCCGAGTCGGCCATCCTGTCTTTTTACGATTTGCTTTCCGAAAAACTATACCTGCTGGATGGCCGGCAGTACGCTGAACATTCAGTATTGGATGATGAGAGCATTTCTTCCGATTTGTTCCTGTATGCCCGCTGCAGCGTGGTGGCTAACGGACGGGACTTTTATGAAGAGGTATTGAAAAACCCGCCTGCGTTCCCGAAAGATTTGTATTTCGAAGCCATGCTCGACATTCCCGAACGCGCCTGGTTTCGAAAAACCGGCAACCAAATGGAACATTTGCCCAAATATATTTACGAGACAGGTTTCAACCCCAACGGCTGGGGAGCAGATACCATCACCCTGTAAGCCACCATGAGTACACACGGCAACTCTCTTCAGAATGAGAATCCGCACCACCTGTATGAAATTCGGGATTCAGTTGAAAACGATGTGCTCAAGTACGGTATCAGCGATGACCCGATTGAACGGGACGGACTTTCGAAGCGCATGCGCAGTCAGATCAACTTCCTAAATAGAGCGATAGGGCTATTGCGCTTTGTTGGCAACATCCTGCTCCACAATATCCCCGGCAGAGCGCGTGCAAAAGAAATTGAGGATGAATACATTGATCGCTATTTTGATGCACACGGTAGGAAACCCAAGGGTAATCCGGTGGGAGGGACAAGGAAATAATTTGCCCGGGATTCCCCCCCTTCACCCCTTCCGCACCGCACTCGGCGCCACCCCGTATGCTTCCTGAAACACGCGTGAAAAATAATTTGGGCTGCCGAAACCCACCGCGTAGCCGACCTCCGTCACGTTCATGTCCGTCGTTTCCAGCAGTTCCTTCGCCTTTTCGAGCCGGAAGGTGCGGATGAAGTCGGTGGCCGATTTGCCCGTAAGCGCCTTGAGTTTGCGGAAGAGGTTGCTGCGGCTCATGTGGAGCGCCCGACACAGTTGGGGCATATCGAAGTTTTCGTCGCCTATTTGCGCTTCGACGATGCGAACGACTTTCTGCAAAAATTGCGCTTCGGGGTCGGAGGCCTCAGGTTGGCCATTTTTTGCCGAATGGGCAAAATCCGCGTACCGCTCCTGCAAACGGCGGCGCAGTTCGATCAGTTTTTCCAGCCGCACCAGCAGTTCATCCCGCTCGAAAGGTTTGGGCAAATACACATCCGCGCCCCGCGTCAACCCCTCGATTTTGGAAGCGTGGTCGGCTTTGGCGGTGAGCAAAATGATGGGGATATGGCTCGTGCGCTCGTCGCTTTTCAGGATGCGGCAAAGTTCGAAGCCGTCCATTTCGGGCATCATCACGTCGCTGATAATGATGTCGGGCACGAGACGCAAGGCGGATTTCAGGCCCTCCTTGCCGTTGGGCGCCTGGTACACCTGATAATCCGCCGCAAGCAGGGAGGCCATGTAGCGCACCACATCGGGGTTGTCTTCCACCAGCAGCAGCCGGGAGCGGTCGGCGGCAGACCGGGGCTTGTCTGCCGGCAAGGCTCCGGGAAGCGTTTCCGCCTCGGGGGCAATTTCCAGATTCTCGGGAAAAAAGTCCTCCGGTTCGAACTCCCGCCGCTCGGCCATGCGGGTAACGGGCAGCGTCACGGTAAAGGTCGCGCCTTCGCCGGGGCGGCTTTCCACGCCGATCCGGCCGCCGAGCAGCTGCACCAGTTCCTTCGTGAGCGTCAGGCCGATGCCGGTGCCTTCGGCTTGCCGGGTAGCCGAATCATCGGCCTGATAAAACCGATCGAAAATAAAGGGCAGTTTTTCCGGCGGGATGCCCTTCCCGGTGTCGCCGACCTGCACAACGAGCCGGTTGCCGGTTTGCACGCGCAGGGTCACCCTTCCTTTTTCGGGCGTGAACTTGACGGCATTGGAAAGCAGGTTGGACACGATTTTTTGCAACTTGTCGGGGTCGTAGTCCATCCAGAATTCGCTGGTATCCGTTTCAAATCGAAGTTCGATATTTCTGCCGTCGGCCAGCGAGTGGAAGGACTCCAGCAGGTATTTCAAAAACAACACGACGTTGTTCTGTATCGAATTTACCCGCATCGAACCGGCCTCCACTTTGGCCAGATCGAGCATTTGGTTCACTAAGTTCAGCAACTGCCGACCCTGCCTGCGAATGGCTGCGAGGCCGCCTTTTTGTTTTTCCCCGGCCTGTTTTTCAAGTTGGGCGGCTTCGCCCAAAATGACGGTGAGCGGCGTGCGGAACTCGTGGGTAATGTTGGTGTACAGGCGGGTTTTCACGGCATCAAGTTCCTGCAAGCGGACGGCTTCGGCTTTTGCCAACTGCCGCCTGAGGTCGTAGCGCCGGATGCCGAACAGCAAGACACCGATGGCCAGCGCATACAACAGATACGCCCACCAGGTGCGGTACCA
>JAEUUV010000073.1 GCA_016787285.1 Saprospiraceae bacterium
TGACGTAGTCCGGGATGGTGATCTCGCAACTTGTCCCGGCGTTGGTGTTGATGACGGCGGTGGCCGCCGGACAGGCAACCGTCGGCGCGACATCGTCGTTGACGGTGATGACCACGGTGCAGGTGGTGGTGTTGGCCGGTGCGGCGCCATCGGTGGCGGTATAGTTGACCGTCACGGTTGCCCCGTCGGATACGCCGGTGGTGTACACGCCTGCCGGGATGCTCTGTGCTTCTGTCACCGCCGAGCAGTTGTCGGTGGCCGAGAGGCTCATGACGTAGTCCGGGATGGTGATCTCGCAACTTGTCCCGGCGTTGGTGTTGATGGTGGCGGTGGCCGCCGGGCAGGTGACAACTGGTGCTGTCACATCCTTCACCTCAATATTAAATGAACAAGTCGTCGTCAAACCCATGGCATCCGTTGCTTTGTATACAATCGTATAGGTGCCGACCGGGAAGTTTGAACCTGGAAGTGCTGAGCCGCCATAAGGGGTCATTGAATTGGCAGGTGAAAAGGCAGACACACTCATGCTTACCCCCAGGCAGTTGTCGCTGGCCACCGGGGGCGCCCAGTTGACTACTGCCGAACAGGTATTCGATGGCGAATTAACCGGTGGCTGCGGGTGGGTCGGACACGAAGTAAGCACCGGAGGCTGATTATCTTCCACCGTAATGGTCAATGAGCAGGTGGCGATATTGTTGCTGCCGTCTTTTGCTGTAAATGTAATCACGGTCGTGCCGGCCGGGAAGTTGGCGGACACGGATTGTGCTGCATTTGACAAGGATAACGGCGTAGAGGGCAGCCACACCGCGCCTCGCGTCAAGGTCAATGTGGCATCGCAGTTATCGGCCCATAGCGGCTTGGCTATCGAGCGGAATGCCACGCAGGTAAAGGGGTCTGAACTGATGGTAATGGTTGCCGTGTTGCAGGTGTAGTCAGCAATATCCGCAAAACCATCGCCCGTGGTGTTCGTGACCGTCGGCGCCTGGTTGTCCGATACCGTCACCACGATCGCGCAGGTTGTCGAGGACATGCCCATGCCGTCCGTCACTGTCCAGGTGATCGTGTTCGAGCCTTTCGGCAGATCCGCGTTTGCAAGCGTGGCCATGCCGTTGAAACTGTTGGAAATCGTCGCGCCGGGGCAGTTGTCGCCAAAGGCCGTCGGATTGAATTCCGTGCCCTGGACGGTGTAGTTGCACTCCGTCGCGTCGGTGTTGCGGGCAAACGGCGAACCGCTCGGGCAAGTGATCGTCGGCATTTGGTTATCCGTCACATTCACCACAATCGCGCAGGTCGTGCTGGACATCGCCATGCCGTCCGTCACCGTCCAGGTGATCGTCGTCGAGCCTTTTGGCAGATCGGCGCCAGCCAGCGAGGCCATGTTGTTGAAACTGTTCGTGACCGTCGCGCCGGGGCAGTTGTCGCCAAACGCCGTCGGGTCGAACTCCGTGCCTTGCACCGTGTAATTGCACTCCGTCGCGTCGGTGTTGCGGGCAAACGGCGAGCCGCTCGGGCAGGTGATCGTCGGCATCTGATTGTCCGATACCGTCACCACAATTGCGCAGGTCGTACTGGACATCGCCATGCCGTCCGTCACCGTCCAGGTGATCGTCGTGGAGCCTTTCGGCAAATCGGCGCCGGCCAGCGAGGCCATGTTGTTGAAACTGTTGGATACCGTCGCGCCGGGACAGTTGTCGCCAAAGGCCGTCGGATTGAATTCCGTGCCTTGCACGGTGTAGTTGCACTCCGTCGCGTCGGTGTTGCGGGCGAATGGCGAACCGCTCGGGCAGGTGAGTGTCGGCGCCTGGTTGTCCACCACCGTCACCGTTTGCTGGCAGGTTTCGGTGTTGCCCGAGGCATCGGTGGCCGTCCAGGTGACGGTGGTGTTGCCGATTGGATAGGTGGAGGGGGCGTTGCTGGTAACAGTAATAGGTGACGACGGAACCGTTCCTTGCACCCAGTTGGAGGTAGCGCCGTTCAGGGCGAAGCCGGACAAGGTGCCATTCGCGCCGGTTGTGGCTGTGGCGGTCGTAATGCCCGCATTGTTGCCTCCCGCGACACCCTGATTGAGTTTGTAATAACTAAGGAGGCCACTTTCGTTGCCCACCAGTTCCGTGTTCATCGCGCCCTGAATTTGCGTCTGGCTTCTTGCCGAAGTCCAAAGACGGACCTCATCCAAAGTGCCATTCATGTGACGCACTCCAAGTGCTCTACAACCTAATAACGCATTAACTGTTGTCATAGGCGTAGTCGTTGGAATAGTTCCGCTGAAAGTGAGTGTTTGTGGATTACCATTTACGTAAATTTTCATTCGGTCGGCATTCGTGGCTCCGGCTCCATTGAACACGAAAGCCACATGATACCAGGTTCCGGCCGTCATTAGACTTGAAGTCGTTCTAGCAAAGGCAAGCCCAGTTCCCGGATTTTCGCCGATCGTCACTACTAAGTTATTGATGTCTCCACCGTAATTCGGTCCGCCCAGTGAGAATTGCACGTCTTCATTACTAGTGCCTCCCTTTGTAAACAAGAGAGCATCGTTTGTTAGTGCGCCAAACTTCACCCATGTTTCAAAACTCAGGGTGGATAGTCCATTGATTGCAGGATTGCCGATGTTCACAAAATCGTCTGCTCCATCAAAATGGAGTGCATTTCCGAGACTTATACAATTGTCTGATGCGGTGGGTGGCACCAGGGTCGTCGTGCCTGTGCATTGCCCGCTTGTGGTGTTGATGCTCACAGGCCCCGCGCAGGTGATGGTCGGTGGCTGATTGTCCGATACCGTCACCACGATCGCGCAGGTCGTGCTCGACATCGCCATGCCGTCCGTCACCGTCCAGGTGATCGTCGTGGAGCCTTTCGGCAAATCCGCTCCGGCCAGCGTGGCCATGCTGTTGAAACTGTTGGAAATCGTCGCGCCGGGGCAGTTGTCGCCAAAGGCCGTCGGGTCGAACTCCGTGCCCTGCACCGTGTAGTTACACTCCGTCGCGTCGGTGTTGCGGGCAAACGGCGAACCGCTCGGGCAGGTGATCGTGGGCATCTGATTGTCGGTCACCGTCACCGTTTGCTGGCAGGTTTCGGTGTTGCCCGAGGCATCGGTGGCCGTCCAGGTGACGGTGGTGTTGCCGATTGGATAGGTGGTTGGGGCGTCGTTGGTGGGGACTCTGAATGCGCCACCAACCCAGTTGGAGGTGGTCCCGCTGAGGGAAGAGTTAAATAATGTGGCATTGGGCCCTGCTGTGGCAGTGACAGTAGTAAGGCCAGCATTGTTTCCTTCAGCGATTCCCTGGTTAAACTTGTAGTAAGTATTAAGACCTGCT
Organism: Saprospiraceae bacterium; assembly: GCA_016787285.1. Taxonomy (GTDB): domain Bacteria; phylum Bacteroidota; class Bacteroidia; order Chitinophagales; family Saprospiraceae; genus M3007. The sequence goes on from JAEUUV010000073.1 coordinate 3,315, forward strand.
TCATTACCAATCAATTCGAGGTTCATGGCAGATTGAATTTCTGATGGTGTCCTTGCCACCGTCCATATCCTAAATTCATCCAATACCCCATTAAAAAACTCTCCATTGTTTCTTTTCGCAATATGGAAAGGATAGGATGGCGTACAATTGACTACTGATCCGGTAGTCATGCTGGCATTCAGAACGCCATTGATATAAATGTAATGGTTTGTTCCCTGCCTTACACAAGCTACATGCGTCCAGGCATTCACCGGAATAGCGTTGGTTGTAGAGTTCAAGAACATAGGATTGTTTTGGCTGGCTTCAGACATTGCAAACTCAACTTGGCCAGCCCCTGTAAACCGAAATCTAAACTGATGGTTAGTATCGCCAGAATTGTCACGCGCCCAGATATATCCACTTGATGACCTGTTATAAACCCAAGTTTCAATGGTATAATCTGTTGTTCCGGGACTAAATGGAGTATTTGTTTGTACAAAATCGTTTGCTCCATCGAAGCCGAGCGCATTGCCCAATATTAACGAGCAATTGTCCGTCACCGTCGGCGCGGTCAGCGTTGTTGTCCCCGTGCAAAGTCCGGGAGTCGTGTTGACCGTAACCGGCCCCGCGCAGGAGATGGTCGGTTTTTCGTTGTCCGTCACCGTCACCGTAAACGAACAAGTCGGTGCGCCACAAGCGTTTGTCGCGGTCACCGTCACGGTGGTATTGCCCTTGTTGAAGGTTTCTCCGCTGCCCGTGCCGTTGCCGCTGCCGGTGGTTGCGCCGGTGAAGGCGTAGGTCAGCGCAGGTGTGGGCGTACCGCCGGCCGTCACGGTGTAGCTCACTGCGGCGGTACACTGGCCGGTGGCCGTGTTGGCCGTCACGGGCGCCGCCGGGCAGGCCGTAAAGGTCGGGGGCGTGCAGGACAACTCTCCCTGAATGGCAAAGTTGTAGGCGGCTTCATTGCATTCATCGCTGGCAATCTCAACCGTTGCCGTATGAATGCCGATGGCGACAGGCGTGTAGATCACATCAAAAGTAAGGCTTCCGTTAGGCCCGCTGACCACCGCCGGGAGTGTCACATTGGCTGCTGCAAACAACCCGGCATCTGCGCCGGTGATGCTGATTGCATTGGCGCCAAGCGTGAGGTCGGAACTACCCGAATTGAAAATAGTGAAGGTGCGAGTAATCGGCGTACCACTGTATTGGCCGAAATCGGTATGATCTGTCGCAGCGGGCATGTTGTCGCCGTCGGCGATGCTTGTACTGTTGCCCTGCACGTCGATTTCAGCAGCCTGGACAGTGATCGTTGCCGTGCAGGTGGACGTATTATTATTGTTGTCGGTTACGGTGAGTTGCACCGTATTGGCGCCGATGTCACTGCACGTAAAAACGCTCGCATTCACGGCCAAAATTACCGAACCACAATCGTCCGAGCTGTTGTCATTGATATCAGCGGCGGTCAGCGTATAGCTGCTCAGGGCATTCAGGCTGACCGTGTGATTCTTGCAACTGGCCGTAGGCGGATTCGGGTCGTTGGCGCCAACCGTGGCCGTGTAGCTGTCGGTGCAGCCGTTGGCATCGGTGGCCGTATAGGTGTAATCGCCAGGGCAAAGGCCGGTAGTGAATGGATTCGCGCCATACACGAACCAGTCATCGGTCTTCACCGGGTTTCCAACGGCGGAGGTATGAATGGTCATGCCCAAACGCAAGGCTGTCTCCGTCGAAAAACTGGAAGCGTAAATCAGGGTGTAAGTCGGCTGGCCCTGTTTGCGCAAGTAGTAATCGGCGCCACTGCTTTTCAGTATGATTTTGCCTTCATACCAGGTATTGGTACTAAAACCACCGGGAACTTGCGCGGTGAATGTTCCTCTTGAAGTTCCGTCTTCATAAATATTAAGAGTGGCGTTATTGAAATAAAAGGCGTAAATCAAATCAAAATAGCGGTTGGCATTTCCGGTAGAGTTGCCGTGCCACCCGATCATACCCAGCGTGGAAGTAGCATTGTAATAGGAAAAAGTAAATTCCGATCCAACTACCCGGGAGAAAGTACCGGTGGTATTCAGATAGGCCGTCCAGGCATTTGTCCCGCCTGAAACAGTCAGGTCGCCATTTTGTGTGTAGGTTTTGATATTGTCCTTTTCGAACAGGCTCGCGTTGAGCGTTGTTCCGGTGAAATCATAATCAAAGGCAGTACCTGCGAATTGGTAGGGCGCCTGGCCACCGGAAGCCGCCAGCACCACCGCGCCGTCGCAGCTGCCCGTGCAATCGCTGGCATTGGTAATTGTTCCGTTCAACGCCAGCGCCGTGTTGATGACGATAGCAACGGTCGTTACATCGGAGCAGGCGTTTTCATCGGTGACCGTCAATTGTACCGTATGGGTATTGGCGGCAGGGAAATTGACGGTAGTTGTTTGACCGCCGGCTGTTTGACCCAGGGTTGGAAAATCCCAGTCGAACATCAAATTCACACCTGTTCCGCTGCCGCCGAGGTTCATGTCGGTATTGATACAAGGCGGCGAATTCACGGAAATGGCCGCGTTGATATCCGGTCGTTGAGTTACCGTGGCCGTGTTCGTCGCTTTACAATTGTTGCCGTCCGTGATCGTCACCGTGTATGTTCCAATGCCAAGCCCCGTCAGGGTGGCCGTGGTGGCGTTGTTGCTCCAAAGGTAGATCAAGGGCGTTTGTCCGCCCGGGGCTGATACGGATGCTTCCCCGTCGGATGCGCCAAAACAAATCAAATCGCCGGTAGTGGTCGAGGCAAAGCCATAAGAAGCCGGTTGGCCCACGGTACCGGTTGCGCTGGCTACGCAGCCGGCGCCGTCGGTGACCGTCACGGTGTAAGTGCCTTGCGAGAGGTTGTTCAGCGTTTGGGTGGTGGCGATGGTGTTCCACAAATAAGCAAACGGTGTTACGCCGCCGGTTACCACGGCAGCGGCCGTACCGTTGTTGGGCGTCGGGCAGGTGGCATCGGTGACGTTCACACTTACCAGCAAAGCCGGCACCGAAATAAAATTCCAGCCGCTGTTGTTGCCGTTGTCGGTGGCCTGGCTGGCATTAAACGTAGCGCCGCCGGTAGCATTGATATCCTTTAGGCTGAGGAAACTGGCATTCACAGTGCCGGAGGCTTTACTTAGATTGGCCTGCGTACCCGAAACGGTGGATTGGATCGTCAGCGATTTGTTGCACGTGCCGGAAATCACCGGGTCGGTAGCGGTTTGTGTGCTGCCGGCTTCGATGGAAAGGGTGACGCCCGGATCTACTTTCAACTGGTTGAAGGTGTTGGAGCCGGTCAAGGTGCTGCTCATCGTCGTGTTGGTACGGATGCGCAGGTCGTAGTACGTTTTTCCGCCGCCATAGAAGTGAGAGGTAGCGCCTTCGCTTTGCACCACGATTTTGGACGTGCCCGGCGTAATGCTGAGGTTGGTCACATCCTGCACGTCCCATTTGCCGTTGGTGACAGTCAGCTGGGAAGCGCCCAATTCGAGGGTGCGGTCTGCCGTACCCACCACGTTGAAATTTTTGGTCTCGACGTTATGGCCGTCGGTGTTAAAAGTACCCTTCGTCAGGGTAAGGTCATTGTTGACTTTCAGGTCGTTGAGCAAACTGATCTGAGCCGCGCCGGTCAGGGTGTTGATATTCATATCCTGCAACGTTTTACCCTTGGTATCCATGGTAAACAAGCCGCTTTGCGCTACAAAATTCCAGATACCGTTCCAGTTCTGGGTCATGAAGGGCGTGAGGGTCAGGCTGCCGTAGATATCAATATCGCTTGCCGATCCGGCCAGCGTGGGCTGGTACAAGGAGGAAAACCAGTTCATATTGCGGCATTCGGCATTCGGATCGTCGAAGGTCACGGTTTGGCCGGTGGCCGTAAACGAGTTGGCGTCGAAGTACACGTCGTCTATTTCGGTGGGCAGTTGGAGGTGCAGCGTGCTTCCGCCCGAGGAGGTGGCCCAGTGGTTGAGGTCGGTCCAGTTGCCCGAGCCGCCGACCCAGTAGTAGGCCGCGCAGGCCGATCCGAAGTTGATGCCGGTGTTATTGCCGAGGTTCGCTCCGTTGACGCCGGCATTGAACGTGGCGCCGCCCGTGGCGTTGATGTCTTTGATCCAGACAAAGTCGAGGCACACGTTGCCCGAGGCTTTGGAAATGGTGGCCTGGGCGCCGGCGGTTGTGGAATTGAAGAAAATAGGCTGACCGCCTGTGCCTAATATCAGTATTTCACCGGTGATGGTCTGGGTTTTGGCGTTGCCGAATTTCAAACGGGTGCCGCGTCCGGCAGAGATCAGGTTGCCGAAGGTGTTGTTTTGCGCAAAAGCAATCTCGGGGCCTTGCACACCAAGCGACAGCACGACAAACGTGCCGAAGCTGTTGCTGCCGTTGAAGGCATGTTGCGGAATGTTGGAGGTAACGCCGTAATCCTGCGTAACCGTAAAACCGCCGAAGGTGTTATTGCCGTTGATGACTAAGTCCTTTCGGTTGGTATATTCGAAGTTGACCTCTCCAAACGTATTGTTTCCGTTGAAGGTGATCGTCCGGTTATTGGCTTCCAAATGCCGCACCGTCAGGTCGCCGTAGGTGGTGATATTGCCGCCGGTAAAGGTCTGATTTTCGCCTGCCGACGATTCCAGCAGGATGGTCGCGCCCCCAGATACGAAGGTGGTGCCGGTTCCGTTGCCTAACCAGTCGCGGCGTACTTTTGCGGTCGTGGTGCCGGTCAAATCGATTTTTTTGGTATTGGTGTTGTTAAAGTCGAAGAGCAAGCCGAAGTCAACGGCAAATCCGTTGGAGTAAAATTCCCCTTGTGTAAGATAAGTGCCATATCCGCTATTGACCGTAAAATTATTCAGCAGGGTCCATTTCGATCCCACGGCGCCGTTGAAGCGCACATTGTTCTGGAAGGTTTTGCCGCCCATGTTGATCGTATGGCTTCCGCTAACAGGTTCAAACTGGACCTCCTTGAGGTGGTTCCAGGTGACGCTGCTCGCGACGGTGGCCGACCCCCTGAGATAGAGCGTATTGTTGCGTCCGGTATATGGCCAATTCCAGGTCATTGGACTGTTGATCACCAGATCGCCAACTACGGTGAGGTGGCGGGTATTGGCATTGGTTTCCTGAAAAGTAGGGTTGAATGCTACGTTGTTCCAGATCATATTCTTGCACGCGCCAATCACGTCCAGGCTCACGCTCTGGCTGGCTGCTGTGAAGGAATTGGCATCGAATACCGCATTGTCTACCGCCGAGGGAATCAGGCAGCCGTTGCCGGGGCCACCGCTTACCAATGCCCACTTGTTGGCATCGCTCCAGTTGCCGGTGCCGCCCACCCAGAACAGGGTGATGGGTTGAACGAACCCGGCGTTCCAGCCGTTGATCGTGCCCACCTGGGTGACGTCGGTCGCATTGAAAATGGCGCCACCCTGCACAGTATGGTTTTCCAGGGTGATCCACTCGGTGCTGACCGTTCCGGAAGCCTGCGAAATCACCGAAGTGGTGGCATTCTGGCCGCGTATTTTAGAACGCCTCAGACAGGTACTCCGGGGAATGAAGTTTCCAATGGTTTGGGTGCGGCCCGCGTACACGAGCATGTCGAATCCGTTGGGCAGGTCGAGTTTGGCAAAAGAGGCGTTTTGCTGCATTTCCAGGTAGGCCGTGCCCGTACCCGAAGTCGTTACCACCACATCCTGGAACTGGTTGTTGGCCGATTGAAAATAAAAGTTGGCATTGCCGTTGCCCTGCAGGACGTCATAGTTGCCCAATTGATGGGCGTTGTTTTGAAAATAATGGTATGATGGCCCGTTGCCCAATACATTTATATCAATGCTGCCAAACGTATGCGGGCCGTTCCGGTAATACATTTCCAGGTTCCAGTTCGTATACCGGTCTACCCGCAGGGTCTGTACATTCTGCTGGTTATCAAAATACACGGCCTGGTGGCCTATGGTGGGAAAACTCACAAAGATGTCCTCGAAGATATTGTTGTCCAGAAACTGCATGTACCGGCCATCGTTGCTCGACCCATGGCTCACCACCACGTCTTTATACACCCGGTTACCACCGTAAAATTGCTGATTTTCATTCGCAGTGGTTTGTAGCAGGATTGTTGCGCCGCCCAGGGTCAGTGTGGTGTTGACATTGGTGCTCATGTACCAGCCCTGCCGCACCCGGATGGTATCGGTGCCGGTCAGGTCGATGTGGCGCACATCCGTGCCGTCGTGGGCGCGGAACTGGTAACCGGCATTGATCTCATATCCGTCAGAAATCCAGGTCCCTTCGAGCACCCGCAGTTCGGCGCCGGAATTGGTAATGTTAAAATCGCTACCCAGCGTCCATTTAGGGCCTGAAGCGGAAGTTTTGGCATCGAAACGGGCATTATGAATGATCGATTTACCCGCCGTATTCAGGATATTATTGGTGGAGTCGGAAAAAAAATACAGTACCTGGTTATGCTGCCAGGTAACATTCGCATTCAATTTAAAATCGCCCCGCGGATACAGTGTACTGTTTTGTATCCAGGTCATGGTACCCAGCACATTCAGGTCGCCTTCGATGTCCATTTCAAAATTGCCCTGAAACGTGGGGTTTTGGGTCACGCCGGCCGTCCAGGTCATGTTGCGGCATTTGGTACTGCCTACCAGGTTGACGGTTTGGCCCGTGGCTGTGAACGAATTGTTGTCGAACACCACGTCGTCTTGCGGGTTGGGCGAACAACCGGCTGCCGTACCGCCGCTGCTCAAAGCCCAATGCGCGCCGTCGTTCCAGTTGCCGGTACCGCCGATCCAGTAGTAGGTGACGGAAGGCGCCGAGGTGATATTCCAGCCGGTGTTGTTGCCGTTATTGATTACGTTGGACGCGTTCCAGGTAGCGCCGCCCTGCGCTTTCAAGTCTTTCAGGGAAACGTAGTCCAGCGCATTGGTTCCGGCGGCATCCGTCAGTGTGGCCTGCGTTCCGGCTTGAGTGGAAGCCAGGTCGATCAGGCGGGTACACAGGCTCGTTGCGGTCACCGATTGCAGGGTCTGGGTCTGGTTGTGCCCGAAGAATACATCCATCCCGTGGTACAGCGCAAGGGTATTGATGGTGTTGCTGCCCCTGAGGTATAGTTTGGGCTGAACCGATGGGTTGGTGAATTGCAAATTAGTTAAAGTGTGATTATTAAACAGTTCGAAATTGGGGGCATAGCTGGTAGTACTGCTCCCGTAATTGGCATACACATCCCGGAACACATAGCCGCTGCCTTCTATCGAGACGTGCTGCGCGCCGGAAATATTAAAATACACGTCGCGGAAAGTCATGCTGTTGTTGCGGATATACTGCGTGTAGGTACCGTTCGTTTGCCGGGCATCGAACACCACGTCGTGGTAGGTTTTGCCGCCACCGTCGAGGTACATGTGGTTGCCTTCTGCGGCCGGCTGGCGCAACAGCAGCACAGCGGTACCCATGGTCAGGGTGGCATTGGTGTTATTAAGCATCTGCCACTGCCGTTTTACCCGCACGGTATCCGTACCGGTGAAATCGAATACTTTGACCACGTTGGGCGTGGCGTCGAAGTAGTCGCCGAAATCAACCTTGAATCCCGCCGAAATAAAGGTGGCGTCGGTAAATGAAACAAACTTGGTTTGGGCTACGGTAAAATCGGCAGCCAGTGTCCAGGCGCCGGTCGCGCTGTTGCCCGGGTTGTCGAAATACACGTTGGTACCAAACGTCTTGCCGGCCAGGTTGATCGTATTGCCGGCGGTAGTGCCGCTAAAACTGAAGTTCCCTGTCTGATTCCAGGTCATGCCTGCGTTGAGTGTGAGTGATTTTCGCAAGGTGACTGCGCCGCTCAGATTCCAATCCATCGTGCCGGCTACATTCAGGTCGCCATTCAGTATCAGGGCCTGGCTGCCGTTGAAGTTAGGGCCGCCGGTTACGCCGGACGTCCAGCTCATGTTGGTTATCGTAGCCGCCACATTGAGGGTCACGGTTTGGTCGCTGCCGGTAAAGGAGTTATTGTCGAACACGACATGGTCCACGTCGGTAGGTATGCATCCCGAGCTACTGCCGCCGCTGCTCAGCGACCACCGGTTGATATCGTTCCAGTTGCCGGCGCCGCCTATCCAGTAATAGGTTTGAGGGGCCAGGGGCGTGATGGTAATCCCTGTATTCCCCCCGTCATCGAGCACATTGGTGGCCGTCCAGGCGGCACCTGCACCGCCGAAGGTGATGCCGGACAGTCGCACAAAATCAAGCGCATTGGCGCCGCCGTTGGAATCGTTGATGCTTGCGGTGGTGCTGGTTGCGTAAATACGGATGAACTTCAGGCAATTCCCGATGGCAGTCAAACCCGTTAAGGTTTGGACTTTGCTGTTGGCAATCTGCCAGGTCGTCCCGGCAGCAAGGCTTACCTGCCCAAACGTGTTGTTTTGTCCGCAATAAAACATCGGATTCAGACCATTCGAGGTAATGGTAAAATTGCCAAACGTATTTGTGCCGAATAGGTAATTCCAATCCGTGACGGTTACGGCCGCGTTGATGTAGTTGATGCTTATGTTGCCGAAGGTGTTGTTCGTATTTTCCTTGTACAGCCGCGAACCGTTGTTGATGGTGATGAACACATTGCCATAGACGGAATTGTCGTTGCGGAAGCGGATATTGGTGGGAGAGGTAGTGTTGTTGTGCAAATGGTTGATCACCACGGTTCCGAAAGTTTTTCCGCCACCGTCTATGAACATTTCTACGTTGTTCACAGTGTGCAGCAGCAGTACGGCGCCGCCCATGGTGAGTATCGTGTTGACATTGGTGTTTACCAGAAACCAGTATTGCACCCGCACGGTATCCGTGCCGGTGTAGTCCAAAGTCTTGACGGTACCGTTATCTCTGGCATTGAAATACTGCCCATAATCCACGGTCTTCGCGTTGGAGCGGAAGATACCCGTATAGTGTTCAGTGGTTCCTGTTGCTTTAAAATTATCCTGCAAAATCCACTCGCCACCGCTGCCGTTGAAGCGCACGTTGGTAAACTGTTTGCCCGTGCTGGTGATGGTTTGGCCCGCCGTGCTGGTATTAAAAATGACGTAATTGGTTTGATTGAAGGTCATGGCCGCATTCAAGGTGAATGACTTACTGACTGTCAGAACATTTCCGTGGTTATAAACGGTAGCCCCGTTCAAAATGGAGAAATTTCCGCCTACCGAAAGGTTATGGGTTTGGTTAAACGTAATAGCCGCATTGTCGATCAGAAAATTTCCGCCCAAGCTGCAATGATTGCTTTGGGTCAAAAAAGTCCAGCCGGCGACGCAATTGCTGACCGTGAAGTTTCCGCCGATCCCGAATCCGCCGGTGGTGATGTTTTTTACCACCGTCCAGTTTGAAAAACTAATGCTACCAACCGTCAGGTTTATATATCCCGTGGTCATGGTGCCGGCCGCCCAGTTGGAAACCGTAAAGCTTCCTGTGCTGCTGGTGATGTTTCCGGAACTGAAGTTCCCTGCGCCCGTCCAGCCGCTCATGGTGAAGTTGCCGCTCACGGTCACC
>JAEUUV010000170.1 GCA_016787285.1 Saprospiraceae bacterium
TTTGCTGAATAACGGAGCAAACACCGATATTTGACGGGAGAACTCTTTTGGCAACGTGAGCATAAATTTGTTTTGTAGTGATCTCAAATTTACTCACTTCCGGGGAGTTCTCGCTTTTGGTTTTAAATGGCTAAAGTCGAATTAAGCTTAATCTGTTTATTTCACCTTGAAGCCATGCGGATTGAGCATCTAAGATCGCAGTTTGAGCTGTCAATCCAGTACTTAAAAAAGCTTGAGCAACTTTGCCCGGGTCAGTATAATTTACACCGATCCATGTAGAAGCAATTTGGGCTGCTGCTTTCAGGCCTATCGAATTTTGATTATTCAATGTAATTTCCCTATAAATCCTTATCATTTCTTCTTCCAGAAACAACATTCCTTCATTTAGCCACCGATCATACGTCTGCAAGAGTAGTTCGCTCTTGTCCCTTTGGAGTTGTTTTAAATTAACCGTATCATTTGCCATCCTGACATTCAGTTGTTTCAATCGCACGGTTGCGGACTTGTATTGAATATCAAATTTGGCGCGCAGCAGGTTATATTGTTCACTTTCCAGATTTTGGATGGTACTCAACAAGGAGTTTTCTACCTGTTGGGCCAGCTGCACCAGCTCTTCTGCGCGCCTGATGAGTACGGTGTAGCGATAGATACTCGGACGGATACGGTTGATACCGGGCAGCAACAATTGCCCGCTCGAACCAATGACCGGCATCCCGGTGGTTTGATCTGTCTCGGCAGCATAGAAGTCCATTTCTCGTTTCATACCGGCGATATTCCGACATTGATTGAGTTTAAACAAGTTGACCTCCGCGCGTATTTTTAACGCCTTAATGACGGGGTTAGGACTGATACAAAACAGGCGCGGCTGCAAAGCGATCCAGTTGCCTTCGTCCGGGTTTATCACGTCTTTGGGTTTAACGGAAGATGAGTTTCCTCCGTCCCTAAGAAATGCTGGTGTATTACGTACTGTTATCTCGATAGAACCTAAGATCTTAAATATATGCGGGGGCATAACTGGCCCAAATGGTTTGATTGTTAAGTCATCAATTTTATCTAAGGTTGGAATTTCAGGTCTGGCAATGATGCCAGAGTTAAAGTTGCCGATGTTAAAAGAAAAGGGATTAACATACTTTTGGTTCGAGTTCATAAGAAACATCGTAGTGATTTGGGCTGCCAGCAAGTCACTTAACTCCGCTGAATGAAGGATTTTATCAGTGCTGCGTTCCATATTCAATTTTTTCTGCTGCACAGCACCGGAGAAATACTGTATATCACTTTGTGCTGATTGTTGTTGCTGAATCCGGTCAACGGCGGCATAAAGATGTCGTAATGCCTCTTTAGCCGGAACGTCTTTCAGTTTAGCCTGATCTTTTTTGAGCACGGAAATCAATTCCATGGGTTTCGGTGCTTCTGTGATCCTTATTTCCGCCAGGGTTGCCGACCAAAAATCATCTGATATATCAATTTCCAAATTGCCAATGATATTGTTGCACTCGCCCTGGTGTTGGTGCAGCAGTTCATTTTTCAGCAATTGAAGGGCGCTTTGGTACAGTTCTCCGGCACGGGGGAGGCTTTCCGGGCTGTCGTAGGTGAATTCAGTATCCGCATAATCCAACAGGCAGCGGATAACGGAAAGCAGTGTAAAACGTTCGTAAGTGCCTTTTCGGTTAGCCGCAATAGCGTGGGGGTTGAGGGGGTCGCGCAGCCAGTCTTGCAATCGTTCAAATTTCCTGTCGCCCTCTTCCAGCAAAGAAAAGTCAAATGTTTTTTTGTCCGATTTTGGGTCCTTGATCATTTCCGGATAATCATATACCAATCGGTACCAATCCAATGCCGCTGTAAATTGCTGGGTGCGCTGGAGTTGCTGGGCGATGAAGATGGGTATCAAATAAAACGCTTCATCTAAATAATCCTGGTTTATCTGAAGTGTATTTACATCATTCGTGAGTCGATATGCATAGGCTGAAACCCCATGGCGATTTGAAAAAACCTTCATAGGGGCATCACTTGGGAAATGTGGTTTTAGGCGTTCAAATTCCGTTGTACTGCACTTCGGTGCTTCTGAATCGGTTGGAATGTCAATGTTTTTCCCAACTCTGTAATATAGAAATTGTTTGCCATTGTCGTCGCCAGGAAATTGGTGGCGAACAGTATGGAATACAAGCAGATCTTTACGAGATTTTGGTCCATTTATTTTATCATCGTATACAATAGCAATTGCAGCGCCGCCGGTGTCATTTCCAAACCAGTCGTCAACATTTTCTCCAACTTTATAGGCTTCGTTTGGTTTCTGTTCAGGTAAGTTCCATCCGGCATCATTTTTTTCGACATTAACTACCTGATAGTATCCAATATTTTCTGAAGGATTACCACCTGAATTTGCAGTCTCAGTCAATAAAAACAGTACAAATTCAGGATTCCCGTCGTGATCTAAATCATTTATGGCAATGCCTACGGCTGCGGGTTGACCGGTATGCTTGGTGAACAAAGATAAAGCAGATACATCTAAAACCTTCCAATTTTCAGTATTTGATGGCACGCCGTTTGTATATGTTAATTCGCCTATGGCACAATAGGCCATGTTATAATTACACTCAAATATGACAAGATAGTTTATATTATTATGTTTAAAACTTGCGAGGCTCGATTTGGAAATTCTTGATATACGATATGTATCACCATCATCTTTTCTATACACATCACCCGGAGTGATACGACTCCAATGGCCCTGTGAGTTAGGTTCTTTGGGATTAAAAAATTTATCTAAGTAGTCTATTAAAGGGCCCGATTTATTTCCTACATAATCATAACTAATAATTTCTGCCAGAGGATTATCAAAGTCAATTGTCAAGCTTGTATCATTACATAAAAATAATTTTCTACTAAAATCCTCATTTTCATCAAACGTTCCACGTTTGGCATATTGATGAACATAAATAATGGAATGATTGTCAATCTTAGTAAAGCCGCCTAAATGACTAAAGTATGGTCCTCCAACGGTGCCTATATTACCATTTTTTATTTCTTTCCAGCCTTCATTTTGGGAAAGCAAATGGATTGTGTTTCCACCTGGCGACGTTTCATTTTCACCGTAACAAATCAAAACTTCACTGCCGTCAGAATAAGCAGCAAAACCAAGAGAGGTTTCTCTATTAAACTCAAATCTGCCAAGGACAACCGGTCCAGTATTATTGCCGGGTTGAATTCTGGATGTCCATCTTTCAACTTTAGGAACTTGTTTTTCAATAACAGTCTCGCCCACAGTCTCCCCTTTTTGATCAAGATCTAATTGTATCTTAGTTAGAGGCTTATCTTTCAACTTCATATCAATCAGCAAAACAGGCGGCTTGTTAATATCAAAGTTTTCTGCAATACTGATAGTTGTATTTTCAATCTCGTCGTCTTCATATTTTTCTCCTTGAAATTTAATTCCTTCAATATCAAACATAATCCAGTCCCCGGATGTAAGGTCCATCCTCAAGGCTTTCAATTTTTTTTCTCTATCAATCTTTACTACTACAAAAAGATAGATAAACTTTTTTAATTCTGTATAATAGTAGGCAGTACAGCCAACTACTGTATCTACACTACTTATTATATTTTCTTTTGTCTTATTTGCAAACAAAACTTCATCTAAACTTTCCCAGTAGTTTTGTCCTGCCATCGTCGCGCCATATAATTCAATAACACTCCAATAAAGTTTTTGGGTATTGACGGCTACCCCAAAGACAAATTTTACTTTTTTGCTATTGTTTTTTTTCCAAAGGTGAGGTTTGTTGCTGCCCCAAACCCTACTTTCTTCTTCAATGCAGGCTGCAAAAGACAGATTACAAACATCATTAAAATAATCTTCGTATTCCGTTAATAAATCCAAGGCCTTTTTATGGGTAAGGGTACGAATACCGCGAACGGACTCGATGAGTTTTTCAAAGTCGGGTGATTTACTCCGCTTCAGACTCGGTATCAAAATATTTTCAGGATACACAAAAGTAAACACAGCGGAGCGCCAAGTAGCGTAGGAGCCGATCCAGTTCCATTCATCATCGAACCAGGTATCCCGGTTGATCAAACGCAGGGGCATATCGGCATCGGTTGTAAGGCCGTTTCGTAGCCCCCATAACAATCCCTGAAGGGAGGAAATAGCTTGCGCAATACGGGTATTTTTTTGACAGCCCCCTGCTTTGGCATTGATAAAAAGATTGGCGATAACCCAGTCGGCTTTTTCCGAAACCGAACTGCCGGAGCTTGATTCCGCGATATTGAGCAACAAATTGTCGCGCAGGGCAGGCAAATACGCCTCCTCCACGGCGTCTATCATTTTGCGCAGGTTGGTTTCCAGGCGTTCCCATTGCTCTATCCGGTTATCCAGCAGATCAACCCAGTCAGCTGCGCGGTATTTATCGCTGCGCCATTTTAACAGTTTAGGCTCGGGCGCTTTCGGGATGAGGGTCGGATCGAAAACCGGAATCTTGAAGTAATCCGGACTTAACACTATGGACGCATCTCGCTCTGCTTGTTTCCAATCGAAAACCTGCCTCTGTTTCCAGACCTGTGTCATGATGGCTGCAAAGTCATCCCACATAGACCGGGAAATATTAACGCGGTTTTTCAAGAGGCTTTCCAAAGCCAGCAACAAACCGAATGATTCCTCCGTAAGCAACAATTGCGCTAATCTGCCGTCAATATTTCGCCCTTTCTCTCGTGCTTTTTGAAGGTCGGACAGGGTGGTGTCTGATAATCCGGCATACTCGGAAAATATTGGTTTGAAAGTAGCCAAAGTTCTTTCCTGCTCCGGTTTATCTACAATAGATTTTTCTGTTTCTTCCAGTGCTAATTTTCGAATTGCATACAGGTCAATGGCCGGGTTGTCCTCCCGGATGCGCAAATAACTGGTTGGGAACAGATCCGGATCAATAACGGGGTTTTCATTCCGTTGCGCAAGCGCCTTTTGCCATTGCCGGTATTGGCCGGAATCAGCGCGCCCAACAGGGTGTTTTGCCTTGAATACCTGCCATATATGCCACTTTTGCCCATCCGAAACTTCCTGATTTTGCCAATCTCTATACAAGTTTTTTTTCTTGTGTATGAGCGTGAGCGTGTTGTACCATTCGTTCCACTCAGCGGCAGTCGGTGCGCTTGGCTGGATAGTTGTATCCTTGGGAAATAACTTGCGAAATACCGGCATAATGCCTTGGCTGAACTGTTCGGGAGCAATTTTTAGCGTCTTCTGAATGTTATCGCTGTTGCCCTCCGGATCGTCGCTCCAGCTGTAAAAATTATCTTTTAGTCTTTCTTCATTGCGTATATCCAAAACCCTGTCGAGCATTGCCCAAACGTCCTTTTCGGTCTGCGGCGCCTTCTCAAGTTCAAGCCGGAATGTTTCGAGAAAACGTTTGCGGGTTTCCCATTTATCCAGGGCATTTGAAGCCACTTCATCTTCTGCAAGGTCTTTCAAATCAACTGTTTCCGGATCAATCATAGGGCCATCGCCCTCGAAGACATAACTTTCGCCAGCCTTCGGTATGCGCTGCGCTTTCCAGAAATGTTTATACGAAAATTCAAGGGATGCCTCCTCCGCTATCCAGTGCTCCAACAAATAGTTTTTGTGTACCTGGATCAGCATATTAACAAATTCGATCCCGTCGTCCTGGGTAAGGGTTGCATCCTGCTTGTAATTTCCGATTTTGGGTATCAGTTCAACAAGCCGCTTGAGCATCTCTTTGGTAAGGCGATATTCCGCCCAAAGGCTGTCTAATAATATCTCCAGTTTATTTTTATCTCTTTCGTTTTTTATTGCTATCCACTTTTCTCTAAGCAGTTTTTCGGTTTCTACAGCGCCAACCGCTGCCCACGCTGCTATTTCAGTTTGTGCGTCGTAGCGGACCCGTTGCATCCCTTGGTCAAAAATGCGGTTGATATCCGGCACTCTAAGGTCGGATCGGCCTGTAATCTCTTTTTTGTTGAAATTTTCCCATAGCGCAACGAACAGACCTTTTGGGCCGCCATTTTTCTGATACAGCCATTCGTGCCTTTTTATCCAAATGGCAAAGGCCGTGTTGTTTGCATTGGGCGACCTGAAATCGTCGGGGCCGATCATATCCGGGTCAATGATCGGACGCCGTTGCTGTTCTCTTTTACCGGCCCATTCGGGGGAATACGGATCAATCGGGTAGGTTTGTTCGTTCCATAAGGCCCGTAAACGCCGCCTCCGTTCTGTCAGCAGTACCGGTGTGGTGGCGATGCGCAGGTCGGCTGTCACTGCTGCCGACAAATTGAAATAACCCTGAAGTCCTGAATTGTTTACAGGCTGAATATGGACTTTAAAAGCGCCTTCCGGATTAAAGAATTCCTGTTCCTTGTTTTCTGCCACCAGATCGGCTGCGCGCTTAGCCTCGTTTTTATATATTTTTATCTGTTGATGGTCTTGCTTTTGTTCAAAGTCTACGTATAAAAAGCCATTTTCATCGGTATTAAATCCCGCCTGAATATTTTGCAGGTGCCAGCGTTTAGTTCTGTTTCTTCCTGCACCATAGATAAGGCCTGTTGAAATGGGATCACGTTTCGTATCCTGAAAACCAAATTTTAGTTCAAGGTCTTCCTCCTTGATGTTGGCCATATCGATGATAAAGTCCTTAAAATAGATTGGGCCATTTTTTAAGGGCAGATCCAGATGAAGACCGATGCGGTCGGCAAGTGCCTGAATGGCGCGGGTATTGTCCCGTTCCGGTTGATCCTGATCTACTATTACCTTGCCGAGCCTGATTAATTCCTCGTAGGAGGTGCCCATTCGGCGCAACAGGTCTTCGTAAACACCCTGGAGGTATTTTTGATATTGCTCATCAAATTTGAGATGTTTTTCATCGGCAGTAGCCCGGTCGAGGCTCCATGCCCGAAGCACTTCAATCACCAGCCGGTTTTGGTTTACCGCTTCGCTCATTTGATTGCAGGTAACGGGCAAGTCCATCAGCGGCTGGTACAAAATTTCTTCTAAGGAGCGAAAATCAAGGCGGGAGTCGGGGTAATAGCCCAGTAATTTGTAAATGCTAAAGGGCGATGAAGTGGGGGTATTGTTTTGTAATATGGAACTGATTTCATCTTCCGTTGACGCATTAAATAAATTGATGACTAAGTTATTTCCATCATTATGCCCTATTAAATACAAAGGTTTATACAAGCGTACTCGTTTTTGAGCGATATAACCGCCCAAATTCGACTTATCTAATTCCCCAACCGGAACGCCCCCATCCTTCAATACCGCTTTTGCTTCGCCGGTGAACAGAAAAGACAGATCAAATAATCCCGGCTCGCTAATCTGATATTGATTAACCTTGGTATTCTCTTTCGGTGATTCCTTTTTAAAAAGGTGAAATTTGGTCCTGACTTTGGATATACTTGGATAGTTGTACAAGATATTCGCGACAAAGTCGGCGCCGCGCGCTTCAACTTCTTTGAGCAGGCCTTTGCTTACCTGCTCTCTCAAATCCACCTCCACATTCCGAACCGCATAATTCATCAAATCTGCCAGATAGGCCAAAGGGCTCAGGGCAGATTTGCAATCTTCACAACCGCAGGGCGTTTCATTTTCTATTTTGATTTTCTGGGCTTCTTCCAGTGCTTTATTGTTTACGGCGGCCGCGGCCGTTTGAGCGAACGCATACGTCAGATAAGCCGATTTTTGGTTTTTTTCCGATACGGATTGAATCATATCCCGGGGTGATGCAGCGGTGATGGAGGCAAGGGTGTTGAAGCCTGCTGTAATCAATTCCTGTTGTACGCTTAAAACAGGAGTTGCCAGGGATAAGCGGGAATGGGCCTCCAAACGGCCAAGTGCCCTGCGTTCATCCATAGACAGCGATTCTCGCTTTATTTTCGCGCCCTTTTCCCGAAGGTCGGCGAAAGATTTTATTCTTTTATCCTCTAATTTGCCTTTCAGATTGTCTGTAAGGACGACACCCAAACGAGTGGCCAACGACTCCACGGAAGACAAAGACGGACGCAGTATGTCCAATTCTGCCACGGCGGCATCCACATCAATGGCCTCAATACGCTGCGCTTGTACGGCCGTGTTAATGATTAAGGTTAAATCATCCGGCTGGAACTTATCCAATATGGTTTTTATATCGTCAGACTCCCCTTCTCTTAAAAACACATAGTGGAGTACAGGCGATACGCCTGATTTTTCAGCCGCCTGTACAGATTGCCGGAGTTGTTGTACCTGTTCGATTTCTCGCTCCTGTATCAGGAGCCTGGCGGCCATTTCGCTCAGGGCCTTGTCTTTTATCGTGGCCAATGGCGTGCTTTGCAAACCCGGCTGCAACAGCGACCAATGGCGCGAAAAGTCGGGCAACTGCATGACCTGCTCTACCGGTATGTCTAATTGATTCCAGGCGCGTTCGCCGGGCTTGCCCTCTATTGTTTGAAGGAGCAGATCCCGGCTATCGTCGTACACTTCCACCCGGATACGGGCATCCGTGGGTACTTCCACCTTTGTATTCCATTTTCCGGTAGCGGATACTGCGATTTTTCTTTCAAGTACCCTTCCGGAATTGACCTCCACGATACGGACATAAGCGTTTTTTACAGGCTTGTTATCTGTCCATTTGATATTGCCTTTAAAGCGTATTTCACTGGATTTTTTCTCGCGCTTTGTCATGATTTCATTGAGTTAAAGGGTGATGATTGCGATTATCCACAACAGCGCCACTATTGCAGGTACTATAGCCGCCAATCGGGTCGTGCTAAACGAATTGGACCGCCAGCCGGTAAAGCGATCCCAGGTGTTGCGGGCAGTTCCTATTCCATTTTTTGCGGTTGGGTCGTGTACATCACCGACAAAACCGTTTTCTTCTTGCATTATTTTCTGGTAAACATCCCTTACCTGTTGCCGATACAACTCCACTAAATACCGGTCTTCCGCACCCATGACGTAGCCGAGCAGGGCAAAGCCCAGCCCGATCCAGCCGATCAAATCGCTGTACTTTTCATCGGGTGCGAAAATCTTGCCTCCAATAATAGAGGTTTGGATCACGATGAAAAAATTGAACCGCGTCCACATACGCGTCAGGTGCGCGGTGAGGTAGGCGATTTTTTGCTTGTAGTCCTCAGTGAGGAATTGTGTTTTTTTATCTTCGTTTTCCATATTCTGTGATCAGTTTAAAGTAGATCTTCATTGTACCAGGCGTACAGTTCCCAGCCATGCTCCGAATGCGGCGCTGCCCGCCAGAAGCGGATGTTTTTAAAGACACCTTCAAAAGGCCCCTTGGCATTGCTGCCTTTGGCAGTGACCAGGCAGGTGACGACTGCGGCGGTTTGCGTTTCGGGCAGTTTGATCTCGATCACCTGCGTTTCCAGGTGTTCATATTGAATACCCGGCAAGGCTTCAAAATACCCCGCCCGATCTGTTACGTTTTTTCCGGCACGGCGAAAGAGCAGGTCCTGCGCCAGCACGGATTGAAGAAAATCGAGGTTAGGTTGTTTGGTGTGTTCCTTTTCGGCCTGGCCGAAGTGGAAGTTTAGGGTGTGGAGTGGGTGGTGTCGCATACTAGTATTTAATTTTTATGTTATTTTCCCCATATTGTATATAGTAAAAAGTCCTCTGCTTGACGATATGCCTTGCCAGCGATTTCATAGGATGCCTGTCCAAATGGGTCTACATATTGATATAGATCACCAATGTGAGTTCCATAACTTTTATCGGCCACATCAATTGGAGTTGCTTCTGATTTTATGGCAGATTTGACCGTTTTAGATAAAAGATAAGTAGATGCACTCGCACAAAGCGAACTAGATAATACAGCACCTACACTACCAACAGCTACGCCCTTTGCGAAAGGTGCCCCAGCCATGAATAGATCTACTGCCCCCTGGCCGATGTCAACATATCCTTCATTATTTCCCTCCGCGACAGTTTGTCCTCCTGAGTATATCTGATGACCGATAAGTAAAAGAGTTAGCAAACCCAATTGTGTTTGAACATTACTATGCCCTTTCATTCCTTGTAAAGTTCCTTTCATAGGTATCCCATATTTTTCACTTGCCTCACCTATGGAGGCTTTAAAAATTGCATTTATTGCTGCAATTTGCTTATTTGAAGCATTTTTTACAAATACGAGTAGTTCTTCTTGAATGAATTTGCCTTTTTCATAAGCGTGAAACATGTGTTTGTAATTTTGCCTAAAAAATTTACTAAAGGCTTCATTAAGTTTGGCGGCGTCGATTTTACCATTTTTATCTAAGTAGTTTTTCATGTCCATTCCTTTTATTTCAAAGGATTTCAGTAATTTTTCAATATAAATATCCAGCCTGGAACCTCCTTTTCCAGATGCCACAACTTTTTCTAGGTGTCCTTCTTCCGTCAAAATAACACCTGTAGCCTCCTCAACATATTTTATACCCTCTTTAGCAGCAGCAGTACCTGTTGCTTGATTTGCAGGAAGATTACTAAGTCCAACCTTATCTTTAAAATTAATTGGATTAGAGGCACAAAATTGAAATATGTTAATTGACCCACCTTTTATTCCAATCGGATCACAACTCACCCACCTCCCCAACCACCCCGCATAATACCTTGCCCCGTAATAATACAATCCGCTCTCCTCGTCCTTTTCCTTGCCGCTGTACCGGTAGCGTTTTTTGGCGTAATCGCCAAAAGAAGTGCTGCCGTAGGGGTAGTATTCTTCCCGGCCGATAGCGGCGTTTCCGCTCGCATCCATACCGCCCAGCACTATATTGCTGCTGCCGAGGTGATCGCCCAAGTGGTATTGCAGCGGGGGGCGGCGGTCTTCCATATCTGCCCCAATCCGGCGTATGGCAATCCGGCTCTGGTTATCCATGACGTGCAGGTGGTTGTTTTGCTCGCCCTGGTCATTCACGGTACTCTCCAGCAGACCGTCTATACTGGTGCGGGTATAATCCCAGGCTCCGCCCTGCTTGAGGACTACTTTTTTTACCCGCATCCCGGCGGCATCGTACAAGTAGGCGGCCTGTTTCGTAACATTGGGGTTTTGAGGCGTGGCGTCATCTACCCGAAAGCGAATCAGGCGGTCGCTGTGATCCCATTCATAGTGGCGCGACAGGGCTTCCCGAATCATATTGCCATTTGCATCGTAATGGTAATGAAAGGAAGTGCCGCGCAGGTCTGCCGTTTTAAGTCGGTTGGATTTTTTTTCTACGGTGTAGTCTTTGGTGTAATTGTTTGGATCACCGGCAATATGTTTCAATTGAAGCATATTGCCCATTTTGTCGTATGAATACTCTTGCGTACAGCCTCTGGTCAGCGTTGGGTCTTCACAAAAGCCGGATTGTATCCAGTTGTCAATTGTGGCATTTCCGGAACTGGGCGGCGCCGTATTGCACTCTCTGCCCGTCGCAGAACGGAGGCGATAGATGGCATCGTATTCGAAATAACGGGTTAGCTGGTCGGCGCCCTTAACGCCGCAGTTATTGGTAATGTCTCTGATCGTCAAAATATTACCCACCAAATCGTAGGTGTAGGCAAAGTCCTGCACCAATTTTCCATCGGGCTGATAGGTGATGGGCGCAGCGTCGTCGTATTTTTCCGTCCGCAACCGCACTAATCTGAATGTATCCGGGTCATAAGCGTAGCGGGTCATCATGCTGTTGCCGTAGGCGATGAGAGTGCGTTGTCCTTTGGCATTGTAGGCAATGCGCTCCACGTAGGTTTCGCCGTCAAACTGCACCTTTTCCAGGGCGCCTGCTCGGTTGTAAACCGGTTTCAGTACTTTTCTGGCGCCTCCGCTGACGTCTTCGGGGTAGGTGAGTTCCATCACCCGGTTGAGGGCATCGTACTGCATATCCGTCAAATAACCGGTATCCAACGGCGGTGGCGCATTCCAGTCCACTATAAAAGGAATCCCCGCCACCAAGGCGGCCCGAACCGGGGCATCGGCTATGGTTTGGCGTTCTTTTTTGAGTAAATTCCCTTTGAAGTCGTAGGCATGGAGGATAACCAGGCCCGCTTCGTCGTATTGCTTCCAGGGCTTGCCCAACAGGTTGGGCAGCCCGCTGCTTTCGCCATAGACTATCTTTTCCCGCAAGGTAACGGGTTGGTCGGCCTTATTCCGCGCCCATTTGTTTTCGGGCCGATTCAGATCGTCGTATGCTTGCAGGATCAGGGCGCCCCGTTCGTCGCGCCGTTCCGTCAAATTGCCCATTGCGTCGTAGATCGTGGTGCGTTTACCGGCATCTATGCTGTCGATCAGCAGGGGGCGGTTGGCCAAGTCATAGGCGTGTTTAAAGGCATCCCGGCCCAATGCATCTGTAATGACGGTCAGGTTGCCCCGGATATCGTATGCTGACCGGGTGGCAATTAAGTCATCGCCGGGCAGGTTAGTACCAGACAAGCGCTGCACCGCCAGAATGGTTCGGCCCATGGGGTCTATCTCGATATGAGATGGCGTGTAATGGTGTGTTTCAGGCGCTCTTTTGTCGAGACCGGTTGCGACGGCCAGATCATTCGGGTCGTAGGTATAGGCCACCCAGGGGGTGGGAAGATAATCGTCAGGCGTGTTTAATGCCTGGGGAATACCATATACTACCCGTTGTTCGGAGCCATCGGGATTGATGGTGCGCACTACCTGTCCGCGCGGGTCGTAGCGCATTTGGATACTTTTTCCTTTTTTTTCTTCCAAGGGTGCAGCGTAGTCCCAGCCCTTATCAAAAAAAGGTTCAAATTTTTCAATCACCTGGCCTTTGTTGTCATACACCTGCCATCCGCTGACTATGACATTGGGGTTATCGGCGTCGGTATTTTTTTGGCAGGTTACGGCTCTTTTGGTGCCTTGTATGTCGCTCTGGTTTTGTGGCAGAATACCGTTGGCAAAGTTTTCATCGCCAAAAATTTCTTCTTCTGCCTGGGTTCTGGTCTGCACTACCCGCCCAAATCCGTCCGAATATTCGCGGGTTTCAATCGTATCATCACTGATTCCCTGCGTGTCGTGGTGTGTGCGTTTGATGGTTTTAACCCAAACAGGATCCCGGTGTATTTTAAAAGCGAGAAAATTGTACTCCATACGTGTACTGGCTTCCCGGCGGTCTCCTTCAGACTGGGCCGGGTTGCCCCATAGCCAGGTAGCAGTCAGCAAGCCCATCGGAGAATACTCAAAACGGGTTTCATTACCGTTGGGATCCGTCACTACTTCCGGTTGAAATACCCTGTAATTGTATCGGGCGGTCATCTCCAGTCCTGTTTTTCCTGGGGGCGGTGTGGACATGACCTGGGTAACTTTTACCGGTAACAGTTGATAGTTGTCGTATTCGATATTGGTTTTATGATTGTTGGGCTCTCCGAGATTTGTATCAGCAAAAGGATCAAGCATTGCAACCGGCAGTCCTTTTCCTTTCTTTGATTCATTTATATGAAAATCATATTTTTTTCGATCGCTGATTGTGTAGTAGCCCGTTTCGTAATTCAAGTCAGTACCAGGATGAAATACATATCCCAGTGTTCCGGCTTTTTTCCTGAAATCGGCAGGATACGCCGCTGTCCACTCCGCCGGTTCGTCTTCGTTAAAGTAAGCCGGCGATGCACCTTCGTACAGGGTATCTTGGTACGCTTGTTTTAATATATCGGGTGTCAGTATCAAGGATTCCGAACGGACTGGAGCGCCGTATTTTTCAATTTTACCCCAATCATGCCCCTGGTATGCCGCCCCATCATAAAAAGTCAAGGTATGGCCGATGCAGTGCAAATCAGGCGACGTATCAGGCGTTTCAACGATCTCTTCTATGGTTTTACCCTTAGTGCGGGTGATTTCCCATTGCTTCACACCGGCCACTCGGTCATGAATATAACTCTTTTCGTTTTCAACGTCCGGGCTTGCATACAGGGTTCGGGTGCGCGTAGCCAAAAAGACACCCGTTTTATCTGACAATGATTTCCATCCATAGTAACAGGCGATTTGTGTTTGTACCTGTGGTTGACCGAAGTCGTCGTATTCGCCGGAGAAGGCAAATTGAGTCATCGGCTCCGTTCCACGCTCCCATTGTGTCGTCCGCTGCGATACGGCTATTGGGAAATAAATCGGCTTTTGAGGGCGGTTCCCCTTCAAATTGTTTTCGATGAACTTTACGTCGTACCGGGCTTCCGTTACCGTATACGGACGGTCTTGCCGCTCACTGCCGTCGAGGGCATACAATTCTGTGCGCAGGATGCTGCCGCGCAGCACCCTCAGGGCATCGCGTTTTTCATGGGGTTTCAGTTGGTTGTTTTTCAGAACATCCTGCAGCATTTGTCCTCTGTCCCAGAATCCCGTATCGCCCTGCCAGTACTCATTGCTGTAATCCGCCTCTACCCATTCGTTGCCTTTTTGGCGGATGGGGCCCTGGTGAAACCAGGATTTTGTCAAAATGGGAGGTGAGAAATGTTCAGATATTACAAGGTTGAAACCGGTTTTTGGGTGCAGCCCGTTGCTGTTGAAATCCAATGCTGTCAGGCTGTCCGATTGTTCCACCATTCCGAATCCCCGAAACTCGCGTTCCAGACCATCCCAATAGCCGTGGTGATAGCGGTAAGCCGTTGTGAGTTTGGTTTCAGAAATACCGTCTATGACTTCTACCTTTTTCACCACCTGTACGGGCATCGGCAGGGAAGTCTTCCAACGGTATCGCCGCTCTTGTTCATCCAATAAATAATATTCAGATGAACTTGCGTATTCGACCTTGGTAATGGAGCCTATATTGTTGTTCATTTCATTCAACACATAAGGTTTCCCTCCACCCGTTAGGTCGAGAAAAAACATATGGGGACGGCCATCGCCGGTCATATCCCGGCTCCACAAAATACCTGAAACCCCACTTCCCTTCAGATCAATTAACCGAACGGCATCCTGGTCGGTCATTGGGGGCGTTCCTGGTATTACGATAGGTTCGCTCCAGGCGTTACCACACTGATTGATCCAAAGGGTAATCTGTCGATCATCTACATAGATCAAATCTGCCAGGCCGTCGCCATCCACATCGCCCAACAAAATGCGGCGCGGGTCGTATCCATACGGGAATCGCGGGCTATTCTTTATTCGCAGGCGCTTGCCGAAGCGTCCATAGCCCAAGTTTGGATAATATTCAATATTGCCGTCGTGTACCAGCACCAAATCTTGCATGGTATCCCCGCTCATATCCGCCCATTTTACACGCGCATCGGAGAACTGCACATCAGGAAACTCCGCCAAATCATTTTTTTTCGGCCAAAACCGGGTTTTCTCCCAGCCGTCTTTCGGGTCAAAGAAGTAACATTCAAATCGGGCGCCGGAGCGCAGCACGTCGGTTATTCCATCGCCAGTCAGGTCAATCCACTTTACTTCCGGATCTTTCAGATTAAAGCTGGGGGCTGTTTTGAATTTTTGGAAGGTGCGACGCTCCCAATCTGGCTGATGGCCGTGCTCCATGGAAAAAAAGCCGGAAAAAGCGCCGTCTGTGACCATCAAATCAATACGGCCGTCACCATTAGCATCCATCAATTGAACACCCGGGTCAGACAAAGCTACCGGGGGGCGCTCCTTTAAGGACCGGGGCAAGCCATACCTGCCATTGCCAAGGTTTTTCCAGAAGCGCGCTACACCATTTAGTTGAAATATATCGGGAAGGCCATTGCCCGTTAAATCTGCGATCTCAAAATCCGGATTGCTCATGGCCACTGGCGGCAGGTCATCGCCTGTAACCGGGAAAAAATCCCGTTTGGATAACGGATCAAATTGGGAATATTTGAACTCCAACGGGGGCATCTCGTGCAACTCATTACCCGCATCATCAAAGCCTGTGACTAAAACGGAAGTTAAGAGCGAAACTTTGTTGAGTGAACTGTTATCGTATGCAAAGGAATAGCGGCGTACATGTATGAAGCTATCATTCGCAAGATTGGATTTCACCAAAATATTGTCACAACGCCAACGGGTTCTAATCTCAAAACCGGATTTGAATTCTGAAAAAGGGTCAGGGCGAAAAAGGTCTTCATCATAGTTAAACTCAACACTGGATAAAAACCTTCCGGGTTCATATTCTACATATTCAATTTTTGTGAGGTAAAGTTGATCCCAATAATGCCCATCCATCGATCCGGTATCGCGTTTGTAGGTGTATCGGATGATATTGCCGAAAGGATCAGCCGTCTTCGTCAGCTTCCAGGAAAAAATCCTTGCCGGATTGGCAGGGTCATAACATACGCCGCTTTGTCCTTCGTCTTCCTGGCCAAAGGTTTCAATTGAGCCGTAGATACTGGTCAAGCCATCCTTGGTTTTTACCTCCCAATAGGCATTTTTTTGATCGCGATAATATCTGATTCGAGCAAAAAGGCCTTCGGTACGAGGTTGGTACTCCGTATAAGCATCGGTTTTTTTAACGGGGATCAGGTCTTCCGCACCGGATAAGATAAAGGTATCCTCTTGATCATCGTATTCAGGAATCCCCTTGGCTGTTTGTCGCGATATGCCAGGAATGCTCAGGCTCCAACCTAAACCAAACGGTCCATTTCCCTGGCCGGAACTATAAACCAAATTAATTTGCGGCTGAAATCCATTCCTGCCCTGCGGAAGGGCGATGGGTATGGTGAAATTGCCGGTGCCGGTGAACAAGTCGGGCGAGAATTTTTCTCCCAAGCCATGCATTGCACCACCACCTTTGGGGCTATTGATAATTGAGGAAGGCGAATTTTTTTGCTCTGCCATTTTAATCAGGTTAATTCATACGCATAAAATGGATCATGCAGCAATTACTTCCTTCTCTTGATTGCCGGGGAAAACTTGCATTGTTTAATCTTAGCTTTCAAAAACAGTTAATCGAATAGGGGATAAAATTGAATGACACATTCGGTCATCAAGCGCACAAAAATATTAAACATCCTGCAACACTCTCAAAAAAACCTAACAAAATATTTACCAATCCCCATATTCTCCGTCAATTATTCTTCAATAGCACCATTAGTCAAAACAGAATCGGCTTAAAACTCCCCGAACGGCCGGAGTCACTTCATCCACATCACCCTGGTTTACCGAATGATAGAACCCGGTTAAAATTGGGGCGACATCGGCACTCAGCGGCAGGCCACCCGCCTTCACTTCCCGAACGGCGGCGACCGGCGATTCGGGCTTTAATATATATCCCGTGGCGCCCGCATGTATAGCCTCAAGTACCAGACTACACTGCGCGGTGAACATCACAAACTCCACCGACGGATAAAGCGGTTTAAGATGCCGCACACAAGCGATACCATCCTGCCCGGGCAGGCCGATACTCATTAGCACCACCTCCGGGCGAATGTGGTCCATAGCAGCAAGCAGACCTTCCGCAGCGCAGTATTCACCCACGCATTCGATATCCGGTTCGGCGTTTAAGCGGGCAACCGTTTGGCGGCGTATCTCGTCGTCATCTTCCACTAAAGCGACACGAATGGACATAGGCGTTTAATAATTTCGTAACAATTTATACCTTTTGTATATCCTGCGTAACCCGCAACCGCGCACTCCCCTCCCCCACCTCATGCTCATTTTTACCCAACAACCGCAGCAACCCCACCACCAAATACACCGGCGTCTGCAACAAAAACCAGGATTTCCGGGCGCTCTTGCCAGAGTCGAATCCGGTATGCTCTGCCACCCGCTCCCAGGAAAGCCCGTCCGGCAAGCGGTAGCGCTCGGTGGTACCTTCTTTAAAAACAGATACCCGCAAGGCATCCATCAGGGCATCTGCCTGAGCCAGCGTGCTGGCTTTTACTTCGATTTTGAACCGGAACGGTTTGGTAAGCGCGATGACCGGCGTCTTGCAGAGTACCATCAGTTTTATGGTGTCCTCGAAGCTCATCCGGTCTTTTACCAGAAGTCGGGCGATGCTGGATTTGTTGGCGTAGTTCAGGGGGCCTGCTGCATCCTCGTAGGAGACGCCAGCGCGGGCCATTTCGGCGCGGAGTTGGGTTTGGAGGGCAGAGACTAAGGGCGTGAGGTTTTCCATGCGCGGTTGTTTTCAGATAAAAGCGAGCCGGTGTAACCAATATTACACGGCATTGAGTAGCAAAACTACTTGGATTTTGACTCCAAATCTGCAACAGCGGCATAAAACTTCCTCAACACCTCCTTAATATCCTTTTGCGCATAAATCTCCGCGATCCGGTCGCTTTTCACGCCGAGGATTTTTTTGACGTCTTCGATACCCATGTCGCCGTTGTTCAGAATGAAGTCGCCGGTGAAGTGGCGGCCGTAGTGGGTGGTGATTTCCCGGCCGATGAGGTCCAGGCTGACTTTGCGCAACCACTTGCTGTAGGTCATGTATTTCACCTGTGGGAACAGGTAGCCGTCCAGGCGCCAGTGGAGGAGCATGGTGGCATCGGTGTTCGAGATCGGAACGATTTCTTTGCTGCCGGTTTTCTGGGCATTCGTGGCGAAGTACCGGTACCAGGTGCCGTCCTCCTGAAACTCAAAATAATGGGTGTCTTTCTTGATGCGCTGGGTATCCGAAAACCGGAGCCCACGGCACATGATCAGGAAGCGACGCAGGGTTTCGTGTGTCTGGCTTCCGGGATCGGCTTGTGCCAGCGCATTCCGAAAAGCCGCGTATTCTTCCAGGGTCAGGCTTTTCTTTTCGGAAATCTTCACCACTTTGATCTCTACGCGGTCAAAGGGTTTGCGCTGGTCGTCCAGTTCAAAGTGCTTCAGGACCCGTCCGTAAATAATTTTGAGGTAGCGCACGTATTGATTGGCCAGGTTCTCTTTCCCTGTGGCCACCATTTTGCGTTTGAACTCCAGCACTTTTTCGCGGCTGATATCCTGGAGGCGCAGCGGTCCCATCACGCCTTGAAATTTATTGACCGCCGATTTGTACGTGATGTACGTTTTGGGACTGATCTCGTTGGCGGCATGTTCCTCCTTTAAAATTTGAAGGGCGGTCTCGCCAAACAGCGAAACCACTTTTTTGTCCGCCCGCATTTTTTGACTGAACAGGTCGAATGCCGGTGGAATGTCCCGGGCAATCATGTCGGCCACGATGGAATACGCTTTGGTCAGCGTCGTGCGGAGGTGGTTGTTTACGACCATAGCCGTTTCGCCGCCCAGGGTGGCTCGGGGCTTCACGGACTGACTGGCCGGATCCCAGTCTTTGGGCAGCACCTTCCAGGGAAGTACGAGGTAGTTGGTTTGGTAGCGCCAGGCGTAGCGGAGAAACAATTTTTGGAAACCGAAGCGGTCCTGATAGCCGCGCAGCACAATGGAAATGACAGGAGGTCGCATTAGTACGTGAATTAGTACAGACTAAGTGAGGGTGCGAACTGCTGCTAACTGTTTCCAGAGCGCAAATAACGACCAAATCCGCCATATCCCCACGCAAAAGCCCACAACATCGCGGCAGCTCGTTCTACAAACTTAACCCTAACTTAAAGTTTAATTATTGTGAATTGAGGCTTCGTGCGGACACCTTTGCAACATCATTTTGCTCCACTTAAAACACGGTGAATCAAGAATTCAGTAGTTTAAAAGGTTAGGAATTGACTACTCGACCCGGCCGACGCAAGTTTGGCCGGGTTTTTTGTTTTAGGTTTGCTGCTGAATAATTTGAAGTTCAAATCAATACAAGTCATGCGTCGCCAAACTACCCGCCACATCCTGATGGTTCGCCCGGCCAATTTCGGGTTCAATGAAGAAACAGCCGCCAACAACGCCTTTCAAAGCCGCGACGGGCAGCTCTCCCCCGACGCCATACGCCAAAAAGCGGTGGAGGAATTCGACGCCTTTGTGCAGCGCCTGCGCGATGCCGGGGTGGATGTGCTGGTCGCACAGGACTCCGGCTCTCCCATAAAGCCCGACGCGGTATTTCCGAATAACTGGGCTACTTTTCACCAGGAAGGCCGACTGATTACCTATCCGATGTTTGCCCCGACCCGCCGCCTTGAGCGCGACGAAAAAGTCCTGCAAGTAGCCTTCGAAGCAGGTTTCAGGGCAGAAAGCCGGGTACATCTGGAGTCCGGCGAAGATGCCGGACGCTTCCTCGAAGGCACCGGCAGCATTATTTTCGATCACCAAAACCGACTGGCCTACGCCTGTCTCAGTCCGCGTACAGACGCGGGCCTGCTGGACGAACTCTGCAGAATTTTGGACTATAGCCCGGTCGTATTTCACGCTGTGGACGCCTCCGGGCAGGATATTTACCACACCAACGTGATGATGGCCATGGGCGAGACCTTCGTGGTCATTTGCCTCGATACCGTGCGGGATGCACAGGAACGCCGAATGCTGGAAAACAAATTCCGGGAAACCGGCAAGGAAATCGTGGAAATTACACTTGAACAGATGAACGCCTTTGCCGGCAATATGCTCCAGGTGCGGAATAACCGCGCCGAAACCCTGCTCGTCATGTCCGAACAGGCATACCGTTCGCTTTTTCCGGCCCAGATTGAAGTGCTGGAACGGCATACCCGGCTGTTGCACAGCCCGATTGATACCATCGAAACCTACGGAGGCGGTAGCGCACGGTGCATGATGGCCGAGGTTTTTATGCCCTCGTCATAAACCGAGGTAATCGTCGTACATGGTCTGCAAATACGCTCTGGCCGAGGTTTTGCTTTGTGGCGACAGGTTGCCCTGAAAGTTTTGCCAGCGTTTTTCGGCAAAACGATAAAATGCCGCACCCTCCGGAGTGATCCATCCAAGCCCATTCTCATTCGAATAGTAGGCGAAATCGGGTGCGTTCCCGGCAAGCAGATTTTTGCTCCAGGGAAAACTATCGCTTGCCACTCCAAGTGCAGCGAGCAACGTAGCCGGAATATCGTGGTGGTTCCCGATCGTTTCGATCCGGCGCCCACGCCATACCGGGTTGACTGCCGGGCCGGTGATGATTAGCGGCACCTGACGCGCACGCGGCGTATCCATGTTGCATTTCGTCGGTTGCAAATGCCCGTGATCGGCTACAAGCACAAAAACCGTGTTTTCAAACCACGGTTCTCCGGCTGCCTGGCGAAAGAACTCGCCAATTGCATGGTCGGTGAACGCCGCGCAGTTCAGGAATTTTTCGCGTTCGGTGGGGCCGTTCCACTCGCTATCGTAGGGTACATCGTAAGGCTGGTGCAGGCTCAGGGTGGTTGCAGTAGCGAAAAACGGCTGAGGTTTGTTACGCAGCGATGATACGACTTTGTTCAGTAGCGTGGCGTCGTCGGCGCCCCAGAGTTGCTTGATTTCAGCACGGGAAAAATCCTCAATGGAGACGATTTCCTGAAATTGCTGGTCGTACAGCCAGGTACCGATGTTGGCAAATGTGAGTTGACCGCCGTAGAAAAAAGCCGTGGAATAGCCCTCCTTGCGTAGCGTTTTGGACAGACCCGGAAGTTTGACCGCTTTGTCCTGATGCAGGACCACCGATTGGTCGGGCTGCGCCGGGAACCCCGAAAGCACCGATACCAGCCCCTGATCGGTGCGGTATCCGCTACCGTAGCACTGGGTAAACAGCATGCCCTCCTGTGCCAGACGCCCGAGATTGGGACAAACACCCTTTTCGCCACCCAATTCTTCCACCACTTGCGCCGTCATACTTTCCATGATGATAACTACAATATTCGGGCGTTGCCCCGTGTTACTCGCCAGCCAGGATTCGGTGTGCGATGAAGATATTCCTGGGGCAAATAATTGCTCCACCTGGCGATGAGCATCCTCTGCCTCCATGCTGCGGTAATGATTTACCGTCGAACGGGCTTCGATCAGGCTATGAAAAAAATGCCAGGCCGTGTTGGTAGCCGCATGGTTGTTGAACGGGTGCGTCGAGTAATATACCGCGCTTTCATTGATCGGCATTTTGCCCACCCCGCCTCGAATGAGCAGCAGGACAAAGCCCATCAGGAGCGGCGCCGATGGAATGTGGCCAGGCGACCAGAAAAAGGTCGTCGGTAGATCCCCGACAATTTTGCGAAACAGGCGCCACCAGCCCCATGCCAGCGCAAAATAGGCAATAAAACCGCCAATTTTGAAGGGCAGGGACATAGAGTCCAACACCGCGCCGGGAGTTTGAAAATGCTCGAATGCCCGGCTGTTGAGCGGCGTATGCCACTCGGCATACAAAAATACGTTTGCTGTAAAAGCCAGAACAAAGAAGAGAATCAGACCCAGATTGAATGCGGAAAAGGTTACCTGAAGCAAACGTTGCACCGGCGGTCGTACAGCCATACCGAAGTAACATGCCAAAATCGGCAGCAAAACCAGATAACCGGCGGTGCTCAGATCTAACGGAACGGCATGGAAAAACGCAGCCCACGGGCCTTCCGACGACCAGTTGGGCCATAGCCAGACAATAAATAACGCCCGGTAAAAGGCGAAGAACAAGAGCCAGAACGCAAGCAGCCGCAGGGCAAACCACCAAGGGCCACCTGCATAGCGCACATGCTTCGGCACGCGCTCACTCAGTGCTTTATCCAAGTCAATTTCAGTAGTTTACAGGTCTCGGACCTGACTTTAAAACGATTATCCAAGCGCATTCCGACGATCCATACGATGTGTTGGTCACGATTTTCCAGCACCCAAATTTTTTCTTTTTCCAACCGCGAAAGTTTCTGGTTGGTAAAAAAGTCCTGGAGTTTCTGGTGTTGCCCACCCATCCCCATCGGCTGGAACACATCGCCGGGGCGCCAACGCCGCAAAAGTAGTGGAAATTGGAGAATATCCGCATCTACCAATGCGGATTCGGGGGCTGTCGGGAATACTGCTCCAGGCGCAGTTTGTGTCAGCAACAAGCGCCCGCCGTCGGGTGTGCGCACCATCAGGTCGTCGGCCTGAACAGGCAGGAGTTCTTCCTGGGTTTCCCGATTGGTCAGTAGCAGCACGTCGCGATCCATGACGAGACGATACCCCGATGGGGTATCCCACTCCTGCCCTGTTTTCTGCCAGCCTGAAACAATTTGCAGTACCTGATCGCCTGTAAATCCAAAGGGTTGGAGCAAATCAAACAACCCATCCGGCAGAGCGGGCAGAGCTTCGATCCGGGATTTTTGCAGCCGCATAACGCCTGTTTCGTCGGCTGTTTCCCACAAATTTTTCAGCAAGTGCTGCAGATTGGTGTCGGATGCCCGAAGGCGTCGTAGCGTTTCAGCAGCATTTTCCCAAAATGCAGGATTCAGCGACTCCAGTTGTGGCAGTACGCGGTGCCGGAGCGCGTTGCGGGTGTAGTGTTCGTCGGCGTTGCTGCTGTCTTCCCGCCAGGTGAGTCGCTGTGCCTGTGCGTAAGCCAGAATAGCGGCTCGGGTAGCGAACAGCAACGGGCGAACGATATGTCTATTGCGCACAGGAATGCCGCCAAGTCCAGTAAGGCCTGTACCCCGGACAAGGTGCAGGAGCGCCGTTTCCACCGAGTCGTTCAGGTTGTGTCCGGTGGCAATGCAGTCGAATCCATGTGCTTCGCGCACGACTTCAAACCAGCGGTAGCGCAGTTCCCGCGCAGCCATCTGAATCGAGAGACCGTTTTCTGCGGCATATTTCCGAGTATCAAAATGCTGAACCCAAAAAGGTGCGTCCCAACTTTTTGCCAATTCGCGGACAAACGCCTCGTCTCCGTCGGACTCTTCGCCACGCAAGCGAAAATTGCAGTGGATAATGCCGAAAGCCTGTTTTCTTTGCCCGAGCAAATGGGTCAGCACAATCGAATCCACACCGCCGCTTACAGCAAGCAAAACCCGGCCCCCAACGGGCAACAGGTTGTGGGCATAGGCAAAAGATTCGATCTCGTGCAGCAGATTCATTTTTTTACGGTCGGAATCACAAAGTTGAACCTTTGTTCGTTGGCCGATGACTACCCTTCGCGATAAATTTATTTTTTTGATGAAACTACCCACGCTTTACGCCCTTTCATTCGCCTTTTTTACGCTTCCGGTTCTTCCGTTTTCCGCATTTGCCCAACTGACCGGAACGGTCCGCGACGAATCCGGTGAGCCCCTCCCCTACGCCACGGTATATGCCCGAAACACCACCAACGGTACGGTGGCCAATGGCGAAGGTGAGTACCGGCTTTCGTTGGAGCGCGGCACCTATGAGATTGTTTTTCAGTACATCGGCTACAAGCAGAAAATCGAACGAGTCGTCATTGCCGACAAGCCGGTGCGCCTGAACGTGGCCCTCGAAGCGAGCGACTTGCAAATCGCCGAAGTGGTCATCACCTCTGAAGACCCGGCCTATCCGATCATGCGCAAGGCTATCGCCAAACGCGACTATTACAAAAAACGAACCCCGGAATACACGTGCGACGCGTACATCAAGGGGTTTTACAAACTGCTTGACGCCCCGAAAAAAGTGCTTGGACAGGATGTGGGCGACATGGGTGGCATCCTCGATTCCAACCGCACGGGTGTGGTGTATCTGTCCGAGTCGGTGTCCAAACTGTACGTCCAGACCCAACCGCCGCGCACCAAGGAGGTCATGGTGTCCAGTAAAGTCAGCGGCAACGCCAATGGATTCAGCCTGAACCGCGCCACGCTGACCGATTTCAACCTGTACGACGAACACATCGAAATCGGGCGCAACATCCTTTCACCCCTGGCCGACAACGCGTTTTCCTACTACACCTTTCGCCTGCTTGGGCGGTTCCGGGACGAAAACGGCTACGATGTGTACAAAATCGAGGCGTTGCCCAAACATGCAGAATCGCCCGCGTTTCATGGGCACCTGTACATCGTAGACGAGTGGTGGAACCTCGCCGGCGTGGACCTGAAACTTACCGGAAAAGCCATCCAGCAGCCTGTGCTCGACACGCTCAGCATCCGGCAGGAATTTGTACCGGTGAACAAACCCGACGAATGGCGCGTGCTCACACAAAATACCGGCTTCAAATTCGGTGTCTTAGGTTTCAAAATAAGCGGGTTCTTCAACGGAATTTTTTCCAATTACGACCTGAAACCACAGTTTGGCCCCGACTTTTTCGATCGCGAGCAGTTCAAAATTGAAAAGTCGGCAAGCGAGCGGGATACGGTTTACTGGGCCTCCATACGCCCGGTGCCGCTCACGGAAGAAGAATCGAGCGACTATGTGCGCAAGGACAGTCTTGAAAAAATCTGGGAGTCCAAAGAATTTCTGGACAGCATGGACCACAAGCGCAACCGGTTCAAGCCGATGAACCTGATCTTCGGCTACACCTGGCGCAACTCGTACCGGAACACCCGCATTTCCTACCCTGCCCTGTTCGAGGGCATCCAGTTCAACACCGTACAGGGCTGGCTGATCAATTTTACGCCCACCCTGCGCCAGAGCGAAGGCAAACAGCGCTCCCGCTACTGGGAGGCCGATGCCGTGCTGAACTACGGCTTTTCCGAAAAACGCCTGCGCGGCGGGCTGCGGCTGGAACGCAGGTTCGATAGTATCCGCTACACCCATGCCGAGGTAGCCGGCGGTATCACCGTAGAACAGTTCGACGCCAACAAGCAAATCGGCGAACTGCCCAATCTGCTGTATTCCCTGCTCGAAAAACAAAACTACCTGAAACTGTACGAAAAAGCATACGTGCGCGCCAAAACCAGCCGGAACGTCGCGCCGGGGTTGCGGCTGGAACTGGCCGGCGAGTTTGCCGAACGCCGTGCTCTGGTGAACCACAGCGATTACAGCCTCTTCCGTCGCGATCGGGAGTATTCCTCCAATGCTCCCCTGCCCGTGCCTGATACCGACCCCGAGCAGCCTTTTTTTAACCCGAACCGTGCATTCACCGTGGAACTGGGCGCCCGAATCCGTTTTGGGGAAACGTACAGTACCTACCCGGATTTCCGTATTTACCACCGTTCCAAATGGCCTGAACTGACACTGCGCTACACCAAAGCAATCCCGGGCGTATTCCTGAGCGAAATGGATTACGACCTGCTGCAGGCGCGCCTATCGCAAAGCGATGTGTCCATGGGGCTGTTCGGATACAGTACCTGGAACCTCGGCGGCGGTACATTCCTGCGCAAAAACCGGGTCGAGTTCATGGACTTTTACCACCCCCGCGGCAACCAGACCATCATCGCAAATACGGATAACTACACGCGCGGTTTTTTCCTGCTGCCCTACTACGCCTACAGCACTTCGGGTTCTTACGCCTACGCCCACTGGCGCCACCACTTCAATGGCTGGATTCTGGACAAACTGCCCCTGCTGCGCAAACTCAGTTGGAAAGAAGCCCTCGGCATTGGATTTTACTACGCTGATTCTTTTGCTACTCAGGCGGAACGCCCGGACGTGACACTACCCTACTGGGAAGCCAGTTTCGGGTTTTACAACATCGGCTTCAACTTTTTCCGCCCGCTGCACATTGATGTGGCTGTGGGCTTTTTCGGCAAGGAATTTCACCGGACAGGCATCGTGTTGGGGCTGGATTTGTAGGAAATTCAATCCTCCAGCAAATTTGGCCAAAGTTTGTTTCCCTCGACCGGATTCAGGACTTTTGCCCGAAATTGATCCGGCCTGTCCCGATGTCTTACCCGTCCAAACTGCTTCTGTTCGGTGAATACCTGCTCCTGCTGGGCGCCCGTGCGCTGGCCCTGCCTGTGCCGTTTTTTTCGGGACAATGGGCCTGGCGCGAAACGGGCCAACCCGATGTCCGGCGCGAACAGTTGCTGAAATTTGCCAACAGCCTGGAGTTGAAGTCCGTACCAGGCTTAGACTATGACGCCTTCCGTCACGATGTCGGCGGCGGCCTCCATTTCCGCTCCGACATTCCGGTGGGCTATGGCCTGGGAAGTTCGGGCGCCCTATGTGCCGGCGTGTACGACCGCTATTCCCGGGAAAAAACTACGAATCTGAGCGAACTGAAAGCGGTGTTTGCCCGCATGGAAAGTCATTTTCACGGGCAAAGTTCGGGCATAGACCCGCTGACGAGTTGCCTGAACCGCCCCTTGCTGATCGCCAACCGCGACGAAGTAACTTTTTTTGAAGCACAACCCTGGCCGGAAACACCGCCCGCAGTTTTCCTGCTCGACTCCGGTCAACCGCGCCGCACGGGGCCGCTGGTACAGTGGTTTCTGGAAAAAAGTCGGGAGGCGGATTTTTTGGCCCGCCTGCACGGCGAGATGCTGCCCGCACACGAATCGTTGCTTTCGGCTTGGCAAAGCGGCGACGATGTGCGGTTCTGGCCGGCGTTGCAGCAGGTGTCGGCATTCCAGTTGGAACATATGCCGCCGATGATTCCGGAACATTTGCGTTCGGTTTGGGAGCGCGGTCTTCGGAGCGGCGATTTTGTGCTAAAAATTTGCGGCGCCGGCGGCGGCGGGTTCGTACTTGGCTTTGCCCGAAACGCCAGTACCGTCACTGAAAATCTATCTGAGTTTACCCTCGTTTTTCCTTTTTCGCGACATGACCTGGTGGAAAAATAAACAACTCCGCCCGGCTCTCTGGCTTTTGGGTTTGCTCGTCGTAGTAGCATTGGCTCGGGATATTCTCGCCAATGGGAGGCCGCTTTACTGCCAAATCCGGGGCGAGTCGTTTTTTCCGGCCCTGCATGACCCGGACAAGCCCTTTGGCAACCCGGTTCTGGACAGTATCCGTGCTGAATTTCGCTGGCGCCTGTACCCGTATGATGCAGCTGTGTTTGCCCCCATTCCGTTTTCTCCCGGCGAACTGCCTACCCGTCCCGACACCACCGTGCGGCAAGCAGTGCCGGGTAGCCTGCATCCAGCCGGCGGTGAGCGCCGGTTCCGGCATTGGCTGGGCACCGACAGCCGGGGGTACGACGTGGCCGCCGGCATGATCGGCGGGGCGCGCGTGGCTTTGCTCACCGGGTCCATCGCCATGAGCATTGCCTTCGCCATTGGTCTGGCCTTCGGGGCTATTGCCGGCTACTGGGGCGACGGGCGCCTGAAAATCCGACGTGGACAACTCATTTTTGCGCTTGCCGGATTGCCCGTTTCCTGGTTTTATGCCGACGCCGTGTTGCATTTTTTGCCCGACACAAGCAGTGTGGGTGCCCGGTGGGCGCTCAGTCTGCTGATAGCCGGAGTGGTGTTTGCCGGGTTTGTTTTTATCGGGAAATGGCTCCGCCGATGGGCGTATTTTGCCGGTCCGGTAACCATACCTGCCGACCTGCTGCTGATGCGACTGGCCGAGGTGTTCACCTCCATTCCGGGCTTGTTGGCCATTGTGGCCTTTGCGGCCATGCTGCGCCACCAGGGCCAAACCCTCTGGGCCATGACCGCGCTCATCGGGGCGTTCAGTTGGCCGGGCGTGGCGCTGTTCATTCGGGCGGAATTGTTACGCATCCGCGAAATGGAGTACATCACCGCCGCCCGGGGGATGGGCCTGTCCGAATGGCGCATTCTGCTCCGGCATGCCCTGCCCAATGCCTTGCGCCCGGCGTACACAATTTTTGCGTTCGGGGTGGCCGGGGCTATTTTGCTGGAGGCTTCGCTGTCCTTTTTCGGTTACGGCGACCACAATCTCGTGGGCGCTACCTGGGGCAGCCTGCTGCAAAACGCCCGCAGCAGCCCCCAACTCTGGTGGATCAGCCTGCCGCCCGGACTGGCGATTTGCCTGACAATTCTGGCGTTGCATGTAGTGGGTGAGGCGATGAGCGAACGTGGCTGATTTTTTTTATCCGGAACAGGGTAACAAAATCAGCGCCGGTCGGATACCGGAGAAATTCAACACAAATTCTCCGGTTCATCATCAAAAACAACACTGTTATGAAAAAGCACTCAATTCCCGGTTTCGCCCTGATTCTGACCATTTCCGCCCTCTCCATATTTTCCTGCACCAAAAGCGACGTGACAGAGGTTCCTGATGTGACCGTCAAGGACGCTCCCGCTATTCCGGATGGAAACCGCATTATTATCCACTTCGGCACCTCCACGTACAGAGGTTGCATGTACTCTTTCAGCAACTGTATCTGGATCGGCTGGGATACGAAACTGACCAACTTCATGGGAGCGCCTGCGCTTCAATTTGGAAAGGGCGACGACGCCCAACAGTACTTCGGACAATATTTTCCGCTTACCGGCGACTACGCCCTCACCAAGGAAGAAGCACAGGAACTGGGCCTGCAAGCCCAGGTTATTCCCGCCGGTTTTTATCCCATGCGGGACGCTGCAAGCGGTTTGGAAACAGGAAAGCAACTTGTTTCTTTCAACCCGGAATCCCGGCAAACCGTGGCTGCTTTGGTCAACCCGAACAACCCGCAGGACAATATCGGCCAACTCCACAACCTCGCCGTGCAGGTAGTGCTGCACGAAAACCGGCAAGCCCTTGCAGCGCTGGGCAACGACTCGAAAGCCGCACAAAAACTGTTGACTGAAAAAACTGCACAATTCCTCGCCAATGCCGAACTGCCTGTGAACGCCGCCGACATGCAGCGCGCCAACACGCTCGACCTAAACCGGGATTTTGGCGATTACCTGGCCCGACTGGAAGAGACCCGCCTGAGTGCCGGCGACAAAAACGTGCTGCGCGGGCTGTTTAGCCAAGCCGCCACCATGCCGGTGCGTACTCCCGAAGAGTTGAGCAAGTTTGTGCAATACATGACCGCCTACGAAAACGAACTGACCGCCGGCGCCCGCCTCAACAACCCAAAAGTGGTGCTTTCGATGATCTCCGTGCTCAAGTACAGCCGGTACTACTGGTTCTGGAAGTCCATCTCCTCCCCCGAACCCGGCCTGAGCGACGTTCAATCGGCAAGCATCCCCGATTGGGTGTGGGCCGACGTGATCGGCCTCGAACTTGGCGGCCCGATCGTATCTGCCGTGGCTTCGGCAGCAGTTTATCTGGACAAACGCTAAGAGTACGCGGGAGAGGTTCACCGCATCAACACCATCTTCCCTACCCCACCCCGGAAGTACCCATCAGCCGACGGATTTTCGAACAACTCAAAATCGGATCCGTCGGCTTTTTTGGCTGTTACCCGGTACAAGTACGTTCCGTTAGCCAACTGATCGCCGAACTGATCGCGGCCATCCCAGCAAAACTCACTGGCATGTGTGCCGGGCAACAACGGGCCAAACTCCGCCTCGGTAACTTCGCGCACCACGCGTCCGCTCACGGTCATAATCCGGAGTCTGAAATGTCGCGGCGCCTCCGAGCCGGTGAGCGTGTAGTAAAAACAAGTACGCGTCGAAAACGGATTCGGGTAGTTCAGCAGATTGGACAGCGCCGAGCGGGTGATAACCCGGAAATTGACCGAGTAGTCCAGCGAACCGGATACATTACCCGTCACGTCCCGACCGTTCACCAGCAACCGGTACACGCCGTCTTCCGTGAACGCGGGCCGCCACTCTAACCGCGCGCGATTTTTGCCCGGCAGGTTGGCCGCATCGGCGGGAATGAACAGCACCGCCGGGTCGCTGAACGACAGCGGGTGCACCTTCCCGTCCGGCCCGACCCAGCGCAGGGAGAACACCGAGGTGTCCGCCATAGCCAAAAACCGGTTCTCGTCTTTCAGCGTGACCACAATGACCGGCTGCGGCGACACGATGTCGCCGTCCAGGATGTGCAGGCCGTCAAAAGTCACGTCGAGCAGAGGGTTGCGCACATCGCGGGCCACCCAGATGTCGCGCAGCAGGGTATTGTTGAAATGGTAGTGCTCGGGCTGATCGCCGGCGGGATTGGCCTCCACCAGCAAACGATGCCGACCCGTGCCGGCACGGGTGTCGAACGGCACTTCGGCGTGCAGCGTATCGCCCGGAGGCAGGGTTCGGAATCGGCGGAAATTGTCCTGTCCTACCCCACCCTCGTTTTCCAAACGCACCCGCACCAGCAGGCTGTCGAACGCGGCTTCCGACACATTGGCGAAGGCCACGGCCACGCGCCCGGGTTCGCCCTG
Organism: Saprospiraceae bacterium; assembly: GCA_016787285.1. GTDB lineage: Bacteria > Bacteroidota > Bacteroidia > Chitinophagales > Saprospiraceae > M3007. Next base: position 30,739 of record JAEUUV010000170.1, read on the forward strand.
CTGGAGGGTGTCTTTTTGCAAGTCGAACAAGGCCACCGGGTTCAAAGCCCCCTCGGGAATCGGGTCGTACAGCACGCGCAGGTAGCGCGGCTGCGTAGCCGTGCGGGCGAGGGTGTCGCGCGCGGCATAGCGGAGTTTCAGCATGGGGAACTGCCCGGCATCAAGGTCCGACAGCCCGCGTTCGAACGTGTTTTCCAGGGAAAACAGCAGCGTATCGGCCAAACCCTCCCGCACTGCCAGCACGGACAACACCGCTTCGTCGGAAGGGTCATCGAACGCCGTGCGGCTCCAGTACAGGTTTTTCCAGGCTCGCACCGGCCCGATGGGCGGCGTTTCAAACTGGCCCACCGACCACTTGGCCAGGAAAGACCGCCGCAGGTTCAGCACCGAGTCAATCTGGAAAACAATGGTATCTACCGCCTCGAAAGCGGGGTTGTTTTTTTGATAAATTAACCCGTAGGGGCTGGGGCCGGTGGTGTAGTCCACCAGGGCGCGGGCCTCCCGGGCGCCTTGCGCCTCCAGCAGTTGGAACAGGTTTTTTCCGTAGGTAACCGAGTCCGCCGCCCAGCGCCGGGGTGCGTAGCCGAGCGTATCGTTCCAAGGGTGCAGCGCCAGAAAGCCGACGATGGAATTGTCGGGAATGACGTTTTCCATGAAGTTCATCAGTGCCACCCGCTGCAACGAATCCTGCGTGTTGAACGAAAAAAACGATTTCACGCGGGTCGGGTGCGCGTTGTAGGTGCTGTTCGGCGGATTCGGGATGAAGTGCCCCGTGTTCGGGTCTTGGAGCATGAGCGCCACCCCGTTCGTCAGACCTTGCCCGTTGAAGCCGGCATCGCCGAAAAAGCCCTCGTAGTAGGCGTTTTGCATGCCGGGAAACTTGTCGCGGTTGCGGTAGGCCACGTTCATGGTCAGGAAACCCGCATTGTCCACAAACTCCAGCGAGCGGCTGCTGTCCCGCGCTTCGAGGTTGATAAAATCGCCCTTGGCCCACTGCCCGAAGTGCGACTGGTTCCAGCCGGGAGCGCTGGCGGGCAGGTACACGAACGAGCGCTGCCGCCAGGGAATTTGCCCGTTCACAAGGCTGTCGCGCCCGATGCGCCAGTAGTACACCGTGCTGTCGTGCAACGCTACCGGCGGCTGCCAACGCAGCAAACCGCCCGCCTGAACGACCTCGCCGATCTGTCGGAACGGACTGTCGAAGGTTTCCAGCGTGTCCAACTCGAACAGGTAGCGCATGGGAGCGGCGTTGGGATTTAGCGTGGACGCCCAGAGCACCGGCGAGCTGCCCCGCACGATGCCGTAGTTTTCGGGGGCAATGGGCTGCACGTCGTCGGCAAACACGAACAGCGGCAAGCCGGGCACACCGGAGGCGTCTTCGAGCATGTTGTTGAATTGAGCCGCCTGGGGCTGTTCCGGCAGGATTTTATCCGGATCAAGGGCAACCAACATGCGGTTTTGCCCCACCAGACTGCCTGCCGTAGGCAGGTCGAAAGCCAATTTTTTCCGGAATGCAGGCGCCTCCGCGGAATCGGTCAGGCGGATCCGCAGGGTATCGTTAGGCAGGCGTTGCTCGATCCGGAAGGGCAATTGGCCGCCCGTGTTTTCGCCGATGTTCGCTACCTCGAATTCCATGCGCACGGTCGGCTGCTCCAGGCTGACCGGGTTGGGATCGAAGCGCACGGATTGGTTGTCCACCACATAGTCGGGGCCGTCGTACTGGTGCAGCCGCAGCGCCGGGTCGCCCTGCAACAGGTTCTGGTGCAGCAGCGCAGCCATGGCCGGGTAGCCGGTTTGCGCGTAGTCGGCCACTGTGTTGGCCATGATTTCGCCGATGGATTTGCCGTAATCCTCCCCGCCGAGGCGCTCGTAGTACCGCCGCCCGAAGGTGTGCAGGGCATCGGCAAAACTGAAATTGACGGACGCAAAATAGGCAATGGCCCCGCGCTCGGGCGCCAGCACAAACTGCTCGCCGATGCCCGGTTGTGGCGCCGAACAAAGGCCCGAAAAACAGCCCATGATCATCATCAGCGGGTAGCGGCCCTTGTTGTGGTACACCGCCGGCGCGCCGATGTCGAAATCCACCGCCTGCGGGGACGAGTGTCCGAAAATCATCCAGACCGACACGCCGCCATTCAGCAGGTCGAGCATTTGTTCGTAACTTGACAGTTGAATCGGGTCGTTGGAGGTTTTGTAAAATGTATGCACGTCGGCGCCCATGCGGCCGGTGGCGATTTCGTCGGCCATGCTCTGCGTGTAGTTGCGGATGTACGCCGCCTCGCCGGCCAGGCCGCCGCTGTTGTGGATCACGCGTTTCATCCAGGCCTTGCCTGCAAGGGTTTGGGGGGCGGTGGCTCGGGTCTGTTCGTGCTCGATTACTTTGTCGAGGTAGACCCGGATGTCCGAGGGTTTGGACACCGCAAGGCGCCCGACCGGAATCAGCGGCGCTGACAGTCGTTTTTCGCGCATGACCAGCAACTGGTCGGCGCCCGGGCTGCCATAAGTAGGCACGAAAAAGAGCGAGTCGGTCAGGGCATTTTGCACCTCGGGCCGGCGGAAGCGGTCGTAGTCCAGTCCCTTGCCGATGAGCAGCAGGTGGCGTGGTGGCGCGGGCCATTTTTTGCAAATAAACTGCACGAAATTGCGCACTGCCAGCGGGTGGTAGCGCACGCCGTAGGCAAACTGCTCGTAGAGTTCGTGTACGTCCACCACCGTCACCGTGTGGCTGCCGCCCTCGGTGCTGCGGCGGTAATCGGCATAGGCGGCCACGTGGTCGGCGCCGCCGACTGTGGGGTCTTGAAACAACGCCGAATTGGACAGGATGACATAGTCGGCGGAGTCGGCGCGGTAGTCCCGGAACTGCACGGGCTGCACCGCAGCCACCGTTCGGATGCCGCTCACGGGATTGGCGAGCCACAGGCGCCGGTCTTTGAACACGGGCGGCAGCACGACTTTCACCAAGCCGCCCTGCACGGTCGTTTCGTAGCGCCGGTGGTTGACCAAATCGTAGAGCACCGGCGCGCCGCCGCCGGTATTGAACGCCGCGATCTCGAGATATTTCGGTTCGGCGGGCAGGTCGAGAAAAAACTCGGCGGTGGAGGCAAACTCGAAATCGAACAGGCGCGGGTAGCGAATGAACACGCCCGCCGTGCTGTGGCGGTCGTTCGAGCCGATGGCGGAGGCGAGCCGCACTTTGGTTTCGGGCAGCAGCAGCGAGGCTGGTATGGTGAGGTTGTGCTGCACCACGCGCCAGTTGGAAAACTGGTCTTCGGCCAGGAGGCTGTCGTTGACCGTCAGGCGCTGCCGGTGTTCGCCGAGGCTACAGGCGTAGCGCGTGCTGAGCCGCGCATCCGGCCCGCCCGCGAGCAGTTTTTTCAGGGAAATATTCACGCTGAAATCGCTCATCTCGAAGGTACCGAAGCCCTCGCCGTTGAACCAGGAGTACATCACCTCGCTGCTGATGCGGCGTTTGAACAGGGCGTTGTTGTATGTGTAGCCCGCCACCGACCAGCACCAGGGTTCGGCGGGCGGCGGATTGCCGAGGTCGTTGGCCACGGACTCGTAGCGCAGGGGCGGCGTGCCGGGTTCCCACACGAGGTAGTACGCCGCAGTGTCGTTGAACAGGCTGTACCAGGGGTTCAGGTTGTCGGCATCGGGATTGTCGAAGAGGTGGCGGTCCAGCGCGTCGCGGTTTTTTTCGCCGAAAAACTCCACGAAATCCTGCGGGCCGAGCGGGCCGGCGGTGCTGGTAAACAGCGGTTCCTGTTGGCCGTAGCGGTACAGCCGAAACTCGGCGGCAGGCGCGCTGCCCACCGGGAAACCCGCGTCGGCCAGCGCCTGGTACGGGATGCGGTACACGCCGTCGTCGGCGACCCGGATTTTGTAGTAGGTTTTGGCGTGGTCTATCCACTCGTTGCCGTACAGGGTGTCCGTGCCGTTCCACATCTGGGCGGAGGCGGGGAGAGCGGGCAGGAGGAGGAGCGCCAGGAGTCGGATTTTGCGCATGGGTCGGGCCGGTTTGGGCGGCTGTGCAAAAGTACACAGGGAACGCGGGCTTCAGCCCGCAAAATACCCTCGGTGACGACAATGGCAGTTCCGAGGGGAGAAATCTTTGTCCTGTGCCAGGATGGTGCGCACCGCTATATTCCCTATTTTTGCAGGAAAATATACTTCGATGGCGCTCCAGGACAAGTACATCAACCCGTTTACGGATTTTGGTTTCAAACTTTTCGAGGCGGCCGAGATCGCCAAATTCACCCCAGATGACAAGGTCAAGTACGAAGAGAGCCTAAAGTACTACCGGGATTTGAAAAACGTAGTGGACACCTCTTTTGATGAAGGCAAGGCGGAAGGCAAGGCGGAAGGCAAAGCAGAAGGCAAGGCAGAAGGCAAGGCAGAGATCGCTCGCCAGATGAAAGCAGCAGGTGAGCCGATTGAAAAAATCGTTCGATTTACCGGCTTGAGTGCGGAGGAGATTGGGAGGATGTGATGATCTAAGTCCGATGGACGATCTGGACATCTGAAAAGTTTTTATTCGCCGTAGTCTTGGCCGGCCGAAACGAAGGCTATACCTTTCGCAAAGAAACCTATACCCAATGGGGCACGCCACACACAAGTCACTCTTCGGCATTCGGCGAGTTCCCGTACTTTTGCTACCTACAAGATACGCCGATGACCACTTTTGGATTAAACAAAAAATTTTAAACACGCTCGTAGCCATCGCTGCTGCCGACTCGGGAGACACGTACACATAAATCACGCATTTGTCAACACGACTAAATCAGGCAAACATGATGAAGCACCATTCAGTCAGCATTATTCTGGCATTTTCCTTACTATTGAGTATTGCAGAAAAAGCCGGCAGCCAGGATTACACGCCTTTCCATTTAGAGAATTCGGAGTGGCTCGAGAGTGTGGTATATCCGGCATTGGGGTTCGGCGATGGCGGCGCTGCATGGAAATACAGAACAAGAAATGACACCATCGTTAACGGCCTTGTTTATTGGAACCTCACCAAAACCAATTTATGCGAGTATTGGCCAGACCAACAGGGGAAAAACGTGTATTCAACCACCCTGGATTTACATGAAAAATTGATTGGTGGACTCCGGGAATCGGGGAAAAAAGTCTTTTACCTGAACTACACTGACAACAAGGAAATAATCCTGTACGACTTTGATTTTGAGGTAGGCGATACCATAGTTTACGATCCCAACAATTTCACGATAATCCTGGAAGAGCTCGCTCCGATTTCGGGGCACAGGCATTATAAAGTGGTAAACAAAAACAGCTGGTCTTTTCCCCAAATAACAAGCAAACTGACTCACGGATACGGGAGTTCTTATGGGTTGTTTGGTTCTTATAAAGGTGGGTTGCGTTATCTGGAATGTTTTAAGTTGCAGAATGTGCCGATAACCCCTTATTGCGGGGCGGTCTGTCCGGGATTTGTCCCAACATCTGTTACCGATGAAGACATTCCGGATATTCTATTAGCCCCAAACCCGGTTGAAAAATCCATATTTTTGACCAATACGAATGTGCCGATTAAGATGGTTGAGATATTCCGGGCAAGTGGTGAACCCTTTGCCCGGCTGACTTCCGGGAGCCTGAATGAAATAGATGTTAGCGCTTGCCCTTCCGGAATATACTTCATAAGAATCACGGACATTCGCGATGTTAAACTGATAAAAAAGTTCGTCAAGATATAGTGTCAGGGTAATGGCTATGGTGGCACTGGATAGCAAGGCTGTTAAGTTCATACCTGCTGGGCGATTTCTTCAGACTCGCCCAAACATCTTTCAGACTTTGTCCGCATTCCTGATTCCGGTGT
>JAEUUV010000176.1 GCA_016787285.1 Saprospiraceae bacterium
GTGCCGATGATACCAGCGAAATCCGAGCATTGCCCTTGCGCTTGCTGCGTCGAAAAAAGGCAAACGAAGGTGGCTACCACCAGCGCCCATTGGCGCGGAGTTGTTGTTCTGTTCATGGTCAAAACGATTGATGAGAAGGGAAGAAAAGAAATGGGAAGAGTTCTGAAGAAGCGTACTGTTCTCTTCATGTAGGGCGATCGGTTTGGATGAGCAATGTTGTTTACGAATAGGTGCAAAGCCAGTTGTCAGAAATCAAACTGGAGACCATTGCATGAGAGTGGGAATAAACAACCGACCGAAAGGCAGCGATTAAAAGATTAAAAAAGGGCCGCAAGTTTACGGCGAAATGTCGGTAACGTCACATAATTTTTCCGACACGGCTTTCTGAATCAGTACTTAAAACAATGCTTGTCAGGAAATTAAGCATTGAATGTCTTTTTCAAGAAAAATTGGTAACAGGGGCAAAATATCTGTTTCACGCAGGGGCGGAAACGGGTATGTCGTTTAAGTGCCAAAAACCGTACCAATTTGCAGGTACATATCAAATCAGTCCCGCAATTGTCGTACTACATCTAAAGGCCCTACCCTTCCCAACCGAATACTCCACGAAATCCGGTTCAGGTAATTGCCGCCCGATGTTTCTGCGTACAGGTCGTTCAGGGGTTTGGCGCTGACCACCGGGAAATACACCTCCAGGCTACCCTTGAAAAATTCCAGCAGAAATCCGCCGCTCCACAACAGGCGCTCCGACAAGGGGCGCCCGGCGCCCAACGCGGTAGCGTCGTCGAAGTAGCCGATATCAAAATACGGCTTAAGCGGCAAGCCCAACGGCAGGCGGCCAGGCAGGTCGGTGCGCAGGTTGAGCGCCAGGATAAAGTTGTTTGAGTTGCCGATCACCTGCGCGTACGGCGCTCCGAAAGCGGTTTTGAAGCCGCCCTCGGTTTGGCTTACCTGCCGGGAAAAGAACCCCTCGTCGTCGGAACGCCCGAGAAAAATCTGGTCGAACCGGTAGTCGTTGAAGCCCTGCGGATTCAGCGCAAAGGAGGCCCGCGATCCGTCGCCAAACAGGATATTGCGCGACACACTGCGCCGCCGTTGGCTGTTGAACAAAAAGTAGCCGCCGAAAAACCGGGCCGTTACCTTGCGTGCCCGGGCGTAAAAAAATTGCTGGTTCCACTCCAGCGAAGTCCGCAGGTAGTACGCCTTTCGCGCAAACGGAGTATCGAAATATTGCCCCTCCACAGCAGCCACAAGCCGATACGGATTAGGCAGTGCGTGCCGCCGGGCTTCGTAGCGCAGCTCGTGGATAGTAGCGTGTTGCCATCTTTTTTCCAAAAAGTCGCCGGTCACATCGAATTCCGGCTCCTCTTTTCCAATAAAAATCGTGCGCAGCGTCAGGTCGTGCATAAACGCCGGCGACCCGCCTCCCAGCCGAAACCGCAGCGACGGCGCCAGCCGGTAGTACCGCAGCCGGTAGTCGTCGGCCCGGTTGTGGTCGTAGGTCGCCGTGCGGGCACTAAAGCCGACCGTCGTACGGGGCACAATCCGGTAGCGCACATCGGCCATCCCGGTGAAATGCCCCGACCCCAGCCCGTAGCCCGGAAACAGAAAATACTGGAACCTCCGGGTCGGAAACGGCGCATTGTACAGCAGCAGCCCCAACGAGGTTTTGTCGTAGTTGTTCCAGCCAACCCAGGGCAGTATCCCAAGTTCCGTGCGGTCGGGTTGTTCAGCCAAAGCGAGGGCACGTACGCGCAACGGCTCCAGCCCGGGCAGCAGGCCGCTCGTGCGCCGGGCGTTGTTGTGGCGATTCAGGTCCAGCGCCGCCCGTTCGTGGTCAAGCACAAACTGGTCGGCATCTACCTGCGGAAATGTCGCGACAACAGTTTTATTCACCGGCGCCGGGTACCAGCGGGTCAGCACCGGCCGGCCGTCGCGCAGGGCCGAAATGCTGTACGGCGCAGCCAGTGTGCCACGATTTTTTACCGTCAGGTCAAAACCGGTATCCGTGCGATGCACCCTCGTCAGCGCCAGATCGAAATGACGACGTGTTTGCATGGCCTCGAAAAACCAGTCGGCTTCCACACCCGCGGCGCGCCACGCAGCGCGCAGGTCTTCGGGGTACGGGTGGCGGAATTTCCAGGCCTGGAAATAGGCCTGCATGGCCTGATCGAAGCGGGTTTTGCCGAGCGAGCGCTCCAGCCATTCGAGACAGAGCGTCGGTTTCATGTAGGTCTGGATGCCGTAGGCAATGGTGAAAAAATCGTCGGAATGCGTGTCGGGTGGTATGTCGGCACCCTCGCGAGCAAGCAGCAGGCAGGCGTTTTCTTCCACCGAACCGGAGCGCGCCGGGTCAAAAGCCCAGCGCGGCACCAGGTCGTATGCATTGCCGGGGTAGCCATAGTATTCCTTCAGGTAGCGCTGCTCGTAGTACGAGTTGAGACCCTCGTCGAGCCAGGGGTGCCGGCGTTCGTTGCTGCCGAGGATGCCGTAGAACCAGTTGTGGCCAACTTCGTGCGTAATCACCTGATCGAGGTCCATGCTTTTGGTATTGTACCCGATCACTGTGATCATGGGATACTCCATACCGCCGCCTGCGCCGAGCGCACTGTACACGGCGGTAGCGTGCGGCCAGGGGTATTCGCCTACGTTTCGGGAGTAAAATTCCACGGCGCGGCGGACGTAAAAAGCGCCCTTGCGCCAGAGGTCCATCTGGTCGCCGGTGAACATCGCCCAGCAATCCACGGTACGGCCGGAAGTCAGGCAGGCCGTGTCGCGCAGCACGAAGAAACGTTTGTCGGCAAACCAGGCGAAATCATGCACGTTTTCGGCCCGGTAATGCAGCGTTTTGGTAGTAGCCGATGATTTTGGGGTAGGCGAAAAACGCGCTTTCATCACCTCCGAGCGGGTCAGCAAGTGGCTTCGACGCTCGATTTCCGCCCGCGTTTCGACGTCTTTTTTTTCTAAAAAATCCCGCTCGGAAGCGGTCTGCAACACGCCGGTAGCCCCCACCACGTAGTTGTCGGGCAGGGTGATCTGCACATCAAAAGTGCCGAATTCGCTGTAAAACTCGCCCATGTCGAGATAAGGCATGGCATGCCAGCCGCGGGCGTCGTACACCGCCGGTTTGGGGTACCACTGGGTCATCTGGTACGAGGTACCGACATGGCCAAGCCGCGAAAACGAGGCCGGTATTTTCAGCAAAAACGGCGTTTCGATCACCATCCGCCCGCCCGGTGGAAGCGGTTCCGGCAGGTCGAGCACGGCGATGTCGGGGTTTTCCAGGTCATAACGCCAGTTCAGCGGCCGGCCGTTAACCCGAAAATCGAGGTTTTCAAAAGAGCCGAATGTGCTGTCGGGAGCAAAGTAAAAGCGGGAGCTGCCCTCGCGCAGTTTCTGGCGGCAAAAGGCGGTATTGCGGTTTTTGTACGCATTGGCCCACAGGTGCATCCGGATTTCGGTCAGCGCCTCCGGCGCGTGGTTTACATACTCCATGCGGATATGCGCCTGGAGGGTATGGCTGCGGTCGTCCAGTTCCGCGCGAATGGCGTAATGCACCTCCTGCTGGAAATAGTTTTGGCGTGCTGAATGATGAACGAGGAGTGAGGAGTCGTTTTTCTGGGCCGGAAGCAGGGCCGGCGCCAGCAGCAGGGCGGTGAAAAGAATACGGAACATACGCGGCAGGCAGAAAATTGATGGGCAAAAATAGCGGAATATCTCGCCCGGAGGGGGTGTATCGAACGTGCACGGAGACTCGGATGTCGCAAATTTTTCACCACAGAGAGGCAGAGACGCGGAGGAACAGAAACTTACTACTTTCGCCCCATGCAAATCAAGGCCCTCGCCGTCCTGCTTTTCATTGCTCAAATCTACCTCGCGTTTTACGGGGTGGAGTATTTCACCAAATACTGGAATCCACTGGTGTTGTTCCTCGTGTCGCTGGGGATTGCAGTACTTTTTTTTGCGCAGCGTCTGCGACAAACACCCGCTACACTGCAGCCCTTACGTGCACTTAAACCGGCCATTGCAACACTTTGGGTGCTGGGCGGCATGCTCAGCATGTTGCTCGGCTACGAGGAATTGCGCAAACTGTTTGTGCAATACGCCGACCCCGGCCGGTACTCCGACGTGCTGCCCCAACTGGAAGCGCAATACCACCGTTTTGCCGCCGGCGAAATGCCCTATGCGCCCGTTGATCTGGGCTACAATGCACCCTACCCCGTGTACATGCCGATGCACTGGCTGCCGATCGGCATTTCCGAAATGCTGGTGATTGATTCCCGCTGGTCGGGCTACATCCTGCTGGTGCTGGCCGCCGGCGTGTATGGCTACCAGGTGGGTCGGCAAAACTATCCCGCGGGTGCGCGCATCGCAGCGCTGTTGCTGCCCTCGCTGGGGCTTTGGGGGTTCATTTTGTGGGGAAAACTGGAAGTGCCCGTGAGTTTTGAACTGGTGGTGGCGGCATACTACTTAGTGCTGGCCGCCGGACTTTTAGGCCGCAGCCTCTTCTTGATCACCGCCGGCGTGTCGCTGTGTCTGCTCTCGCGCTACACGCTGGTATTCTGGCTGCCGCTGTTGGCGTACGTACTTTGGCGGGAATTTCCGCGAACGGCCAATTTTCGGCTTTGGGGGACGGTGCTGGCGAGCGTGTTGCTGCTGTACGTCCTGCCGTTTTACCTGCGCGACCCGAGTATTCTGGCCACAGGAATCAAATACCACAACGACGGCGCCGTAGCGCAGTGGATCGGTCAGGGCGATCCGCCTGTGTCGTGGAGCATGGAAAAAGGCGTGTACTTCGGCATCAACATGAAAATGTTTTTCCCAGGCGATGCCGTACAACAGGTATTTCTCGCCCGCGTGCTGCAGGCGGGTCTCATGCTGGCGCTGCTCGTGTTCGGGCTGTGGGCCTACCGCCGCTGGAAAGACCGGCTCGACGGGTTTTCCCTGTGCATCGTGCTGCTGTACGCCGTGCTGGGCTGCTTCTACTTTTTCAGCCCGATGACGTTCCAGTACTACCTGCTGGTGCTGTTTGCCTTGTCGGCGGTGGTGGTAGGCAAGGTGTTGATGGGGGAAGAAAAGTCAGCCTAAAACCGCAGGGCCACCTCCGTTTTTTTCTCATACCCGGTCCCGTAGTACAACACCAGCCGGGCGTCTTTCCAGGCTTTCGGCACTTCAAAGCGGATGGTGCCCTCGCCGGTTGTTTTGGCTTCCACAAACGGAAAGTCTACCTGATATGGCGCAATCTCTGTTTCGCCGTGCAGCAGGTGCAGGGTATGGCTGGAAATATTCTCCCCGTATGGCGGCCGGATGCAGCGCATGCGCACCGCCAACTGATAGTTCTCCGGGTTTTTGTTCGACAACACCGCCTCCACGAACTGAAAACCCGTGGTGCCCACATAATCGGCGCTCAGTTCAAGCGGCTCGGTCGGGATCGTCAGTTTTTTTGAAAACGAGGCCTTTTGCGGCTCGTCTTGCGGCGTGTTTTCGGTGGAGGTCACAAGCTCCGGTACGGCTTCATCAGAAGAAGAAAACAGGGGTTTCAGCAGAAAAAAAAGTACGAGCAGTGCGCCGAGCAGCCCCAAACCGAGCAGCACCCGGCGACCTGTCTGGCCAGAGGCCACGGGTTGAGCACTGCGCGCGCCCGCGCCCTTGTCGCCAAACTGGATAAAATCGTACAGCCGCTGCCGGATACGCGCCTCTTCCACATTGGCCTGCTCCTGCGTGAGCACACCCGCGCGGACATCCGCTTTCAGGTCATGCCACTGACTTTCGAGCAAAACCAGTTCTTTTTGGGCGGATTCGCGCAACCGGCGGAACAGTTCCTCCAGTTCATTCTGGGCAAGCAGGCCAAGCAGGTGTTCTTTCGACATGAGTTGATCGGTGTCTGGTGTGGAAAACAATGCAGGGGATGTCGGGCAAAAGTAGTTTTTTACCCATCAGCACCGGTGCAAATGTTTCCGTCGCAGGTCTGGTTTTGTGCTGATTTGAAAAAGGCAGAAAAAACGCCCACTTTTGCAAACTTTAAGTGGGCAATTCCTGTCTTATCGAGCCGCAATGCTCCATTTTGCCGAGATACAGCCATGACAAACATCATCATTCGCCGCGTCATCGTTTTGGGCGCCATTTCCATCCTGAGTTTGCTGAGTGTGCAAACCTACTGGGTCATGCGTTCCTGGAACCTGCAAGAGCAGGACTTTGACCGGAAAGTGCGCCAGGCCCTGCTGGAGGCCGCCCGTGACCTGGCCCGCGTGGGCTTGTTCGTGCTCAAAGACGCCGACCTGATCGAGCAGGTCAACTCCAACTACTACGTGGTCAACATCAACAACCAGTTCGACGAGGCCTCGCTGGAGTTTTACCTGCAAAAAGCCTTCGAAAATCAGAGCCTTCGCGAGGATTTTCAGTACGGTATTTTCGACTGCTCCAGCAATCAGATGGTGAGCGGACGCATGTTGAAGTACAAAAAAACCTCCGCGTTCGGCGTGGGCAACGGCGAACAACTGACCGCTCCCCTGCCGGCCCACTACAACAGCGATTTTATCTACTATTTCGGGGTACGCTTCCCCAACAAAAGCGTCACCCTGCTGAGCAACATGTGGATCGTGGTCGTTTTCACCCTCCTCATCCTCATCACGGTGGCATTTTTCATTTATTCCATGTCGGTCATCCTCAAGCAGAAACAGCTCTCCGAGTTGCAGCGGGATTTCATCAACAACATGACCCACGAGTTCAAAACCCCGATCTCGACCATCAACATTTCTACCGATGTTTTTCTGCAAAACGACACCATCAAAAGCGATCCCCGCCTGAGCCGGTACTCGGGCATCATCAAGGAGCAGGTGATGCGGCTGAATACCCAGGTGGAAAAAGTGTTGCAATTGGCCAAGATCGAACGCGACAAAATCGAACTGAACCTGGAGGAAGTAGACCTGAACGACCTGATCCGCAGCATTTCGCCGTCGCTCGAATTGAAAATAAACGAACGCGAGGGCACGCTCCGCTTCGACCTCGCTGCCGAAAACCTCCTCGTGCGCGCCGACCGCCTGCACCTCACCAATATCCTGCACAACCTGGTGGACAACGGCGTGAAATATTCCAAAGGCGCCCCCGATATCACCATCCGGCTGGCAAAGGAAGGCGAAGAAGCCGTGCTTTGCGTTCAGGATCAGGGTATCGGGATCGCCAAAGAGCACCAGAAACACATTTTCAGCAAATTCTACCGCGTGCCCACAGGCAACGTACATAACGTGAAGGGCTTCGGCCTCGGCCTTTTTTATGTGAAAACCATCTGCCGCGAGCACCGCTGGAACATCGCCCTCCAGAGTGAACCGGGCAAAGGCACCACGGTGGAAATCCGTATGCCGGCCCTGACCTGAACTCGCCATGACCTGCACCATCCATCTGCCGGATTACCCCGTACTGCTCGGCCCGCTGAGCGAAACCCTGCCGGCATGGCTGCAGCAAAAAAAGTACTCCCGGATTTTTGTGATCGCCGATGCCAACGCATTGGCGCATTGGAACAACACCGCGCTTCTTCCCGGCACTGAGATGTACGTCGTGCCTTGCCCGCCGGCGTCCGAACACGCCGGCGGCGCCGAGCGGCTCAAAAACCTCGACACCTGTGCCCTGATCTGGAACGCCATGCAACAGGCACGCCTCGACCGGCAGGCACTGGTCGTCAACCTCGGCGGCGGTGTGGTGGGCGACATGGGCGGTTTTTGTGCCGCCACCTTCAAGCGCGGCGTGGATTTTATCCAGATACCCACTACCCTGCTGGCCATGACCGACGCCGCCATCGGCGGCAAACTCGGCATTGATTTCAACGGCATAAAAAACGCCCTCGGCGTGTTCCGGAACCCGCAAGCGGTGTTCGCCGACCCCGTTTTTCTGGAAACCCTGCCCGCCCGCGAACTGCGCAGCGGCTTTGCCGAAGTCATCAAACACGCCCTGATCGGCGACTACGAACTTTGGGAAAAAATTCAAAAAACAACACCGGAAGCCCTCTCCCCCGGCAGCATGACAGCCGACGCGTGGACGGAAATTCTGGAGCCTTCCATTGCCGTCAAGGCGCAAATCGTGACGCTGGACCCACACGAACACGGCATCCGCGCCCTGCTGAATTTCGGACACACGGTGGGCCACGCCGTCGAGAGTTATTTTCTGGAAACCGACGAGCCGCTCACGCACGGTGAGGCAGTGGCCATCGGCATGGTCTGCGAAGGTTTGTTGAGCACCGAAACCGAAACCATCCTGCGTATTTTCGGGCGCCGGCCCATGCCGGAATCCATTTTCCCCAAACTTTGGGAACGGATGCAACACGACAAAAAAAACACCTCGGGAGCGGTGCGCATAGCTGTTCCCGGCACAGAACCGTTTTCCCTTCAAATATTGGAACTGAGCCGCGAAGAAGCATTCCGCAGGCTCAAACTTTATGACAGTTTTGACAGTTTTGAGTTTTGAGTTTCGAGTTACCGTGCAACTCAAAACTCAAAACTCAAAACTCAAAACTGTCAAAACCGGGAGTCCACGTAGTACGGCAGCATAGCCCGCCAGGTGGGCCAGTCGTGGCGCATATCCGGCCCCCAGACGTCGAGTTCGTGGGGGATACCTTTGGCGGACAGGATGCCCGACAAGCGGCGCGAAGCATCGGGGTCTTCGTAGTCGCCCGAGCCGGTGAGGATGTGGATATGCGGCATCCGGCGCAGGCGCGAGAGGTTGTAATCGTCGTTCAGGTTGGGCAGGTAGTGCGTCGGCGAGTTGAAATACACGTCCTCGTCGTAGTACCCCTTGGTGTAGGTGGTCAGGTCGTACACGCCCGACATGGCGATGGTACCGGCAAACAGGTCGGGCCGACGGAAGCACATATTGGCGGCATGCAAGGCGCCCAGCGAAGCGCCGCTGGTGATGATTTGCGTGTCGGGGCTGGTGTGCATCTGGATGAACGGCACCACTTCATTTTCCACGTAGGCATTGAACTGCTGGTGGCGAATGGCCTTGTGGCGGGGGTGCATTTTGTTGTTCAGCCAGGCTTCAGAGTTGATGCTGTTGATGGAAAACACCTTGACTTTTCCGGCGTCAATGTAGGGTTCCAGCACGGAGATCAGGTGAAAGCGCTCGTATTCCAGAAAATCGGCGGCGGCGGTAGGCAGGAGCAGCAGGGCAAAGCCGTAGTGGCCGTACACGGCAATCTCCATGTTTTTGTTCAGGCGGGGACTAACCCATTGGTGGATTTCTCGTTTCATGCAGCGGAAGTGTAAAGTTGGTGTGCGTTGGCGGCAAAAGTAGGCAAATTGCGGCTACCAGAATTTTATTGCCGAAGCCAGGTATGCCTGTGCCATGGCGGTCAGTTGTCCCCAGGTGAATCCGCAGGTGTCGCACTCGTAGTA
>JAEUUV010000205.1 GCA_016787285.1 Saprospiraceae bacterium
TCCGGCGGCGAACAACAGCGCGTATGTATCGCCCGCGCATTTTCCAACAGCCCCGCCATCCTGTTCGCCGACGAACCGACGGGCAACCTTGATGCCGACAACGCCGGCGGAATCGTAGACCTCATCTTCGACCTCAACCGCACGGCAGGAACCACCTTGGTGCTCGTGACGCACGACCTCGAACTGGCCCGCCGCACCGGGCGTATCCTGCGCCTCAAGGGCGGGCGGGTGCTGGAAGGGTGAGACGCTTTTTTTACTGCGGAGACGCTGTTCATCGCACCACCGTTACACCGCCCGATATCCGACCTGTCGTACCGTCGGTGTATGCCACTTCCACCACATATGCGTATACCCCCGGCGCCACAGGCCGGCTGCGCCAGGTACCGTCCCAACCAAAGGTTTCCACGTTGGGGGCAAAGCGCTCGCGCCGGAAAACCAGTCCACCCCAGCGATCGTACACCTCCAGGCGGAGCACTTCCGTCACATTGGCACCTGCATACACCGTGAAAAACCGGTTGGCGCCGGCTCCGTCGGGCATTATCGCATTGGGCAGGTACACCTCGTTTTGGAGTTTTCGTTGCACTTCGATCCACATTTCATCGGTAGCCGTGCAGCCGGACGTATTGCTCACTGTAAGGGTGTACAGGGTGCTTTCGAGCGGTGTGGCCACCACTTCCGGACAGGTTGCACAGTCCAATCCTGCTCCCGGCGACCAGGCGAATTGTACTGCGCCGCCGGATATTTCGGCCTGAATCTGGAGTGATTGCCCTTGTTCGATCAGCGTATCGCCCGGCAAAACGACCGTCACCGGCGGCGGTTCGTGGAGGCTGACGGCTGTTTCCCATTCGCAACCCGAGGTATCGCGCACACGCAAGGTGTGCAGGCCTGCGGCCAAATCCGTGTGCATTCGCGTGGTATCGAACGGCGCGCCGTCGAGGCTGAAAACGGCACCTGCCGGCGCCGATTCGATAACCAACCCGCCATCTTCACGGCCAAAACAGGTTGGGTCGAGCCAGAGCGCATCGGCCTGCGGGAGCGGCAAAAGTTGTACGCTGATGGTCACGACGGAGTCGCAGCCGCCGACAGCCTGATACGTTTGCGCGTACGCGCCCGCCGCAGTTTCGTAGTTTCCGAAAATCAGCACCGAATCGCCGGAGCAAATCGTGCGCGTTTCCGAAGTGGCCAACACCGGCAGCACGGCCAGCGAAACCGTGTGCGTGGAGTCGCAGCCGCTGGCGGCTGAAACCGTTTGCGCATACGCGCCCGCCGCGGTTTCGTAGTTGCCGAAAATCAAAATCGTGTCGCCGGAGCAAATCGTGCGCGTTTCCGAAGTGGCCAGCACCGGAAGCACCGCCAACAAAACCGTGTGCGTGGAGTCGCAGCCGTTGACTGACGGGATGGTTTGCGCGTACGCGCCCGCCGCGGTTTCGTAGTTACCGAAAATCAACACCGAGTCGCCCGCGCAGATCAACAGCGTTTCCGCCGTTTCCAGCACCGGCAGCACCGCCAGCGAAACCGTGTGCGTGGAGTCGCAGCCGTTGACTGACGGGATGGTTTGCGCGTACGCGCCCGCCGCGGTTTCGTAGTTGCCGAAAATCAAAACCGAGTCGCC
>JAEUUV010000249.1 GCA_016787285.1 Saprospiraceae bacterium
CTGCTCATAGGCCCAAGTTCAAGTGCATACCCGACCATTGGCCCGAAACTGACCACATCGTAGGAGCCGGAGTTTTTCAACACATTCAGCAAGAGTACATCGGCATTCAGGTGGGCAAAAGCCGAAATCGTCCACCTGCTCGGTAACACGACACCGGCGGAGGACCGCAGGGAAAGGTAGTTTCCGATACCCCCGCCCACATTCAAATCCCAATGCGTTTGAGTTTTGATCCCGGAGGGGATTAGAAAAAAAAGCACACAAGCGAACAACCGAAACGGTGCATTCATGTCAAGCAAGTTAAGTACCCGGTTTATTGAACATATTGCTGCAGCGTCGCGCGGAACCGGGCAAAAGCGCTTTTATCCCGCTGCAACTGGAACTTAGTTTTCTTTAAAAAAACGATCAGGCAAAACAGCAAACCCGCCATACCACCGATCGTGGCACCGATGAGTCCGTTCAGGTCCCGCGCCAAATCTTCCTGGCCGCCGGTATTTGCCTTCGTGATCGAAACCCCCACTACCGCCCCCACCAACGGCCCGGCGAGGTAGGCAATTCCGATCCAAAGGAACGGCGAGTATCGCCGCCGGAAAGCGATTGTCTGGATATCCGAGTAGGGTACTTCGTAGTAATCTCCCGCTTTTTTCCAATCCTGGAACGGCTTTTTGGTTTCAAAAATGAGGGATGAGTCTGTGACGCCGCGCAGTTTTCCTTTGTAACGCCCCACCCATTGCGGAACACCCCACACGCTGTCCGGCTTGACCACGTCAATCCATGCCAGATGTGGCTTGGCCTTCTTTTTCGGGATGGAATCCTGCCAAGAAATGCCGGCGCTTTGCGTCAGGGAAACTGCCCGGAGTGGAACCAGCAACATACCTGCGAGCAGGATGCAAATCAAATATTTAGCCTGAGCCATCAAGCCTGTGCAGAAAAAACGGGGGACAACTTTCATGGCGAGCACATTTTTCAAGGTAAAAACGGCTGCCCAAGTAAGCCATGTTTTTGTGGTGGATGGGCTGATTCAGCACAGGTTCGGCGCTGATTCTTTATCGTGAACCTCGTCAGACGAATTTTTCGTCTGACGAGTGCGTAGCCGAACGGGCATGGTCTATCCTCGCGTGGCTACGCATTCATCCGACGACAAATCCGTCGGATGAGCGGTGCGCTACTCTCCCAACGCCGCCGCTGCCCGTACCCGCCGCACGAAATACTCCACGGCCAGGGCGTACCCTTCCAGCCCAAGACCGAAAACGCAGCCCGCGCACTTGGCCGAAAGCCAGGAGTGGTGCCGATATTCTTCGCGCCCGAACACGTTGCTGATATGCACCTCCACCGCAGGCGTGCGAATGGCGGCCACGGCATCGGCCAGCGCGATGGAGGTGTGCGCCAGCGCTCCGGCATTGATCACGATGCCGTCGGCATGCAGGCCGCTGTCGTGCAATTTGTCTATAAGCGCACCTTCGTGGTTGTTTTGGAAATATTCCAGGTGAATGCCGCTGAAGCGGGCTTTGAGTTCGTGGAAAAAATCGTCGAAGGTGACGTTGCCGTAAATTTCCGGCTCGCGCCGGCCCAGCAGATTGAGGTTGGGGCCGTTGAGGATGAGGATGCGCATGGTGTGTGGTGCGGGCGTGCTTTGGTGTGGACGTACCCGCTCCAAAGGTGCGGTTTGGGCGCGAAAAAATCTACCTTGCGGCCTAAAATCGTTCCGGGGCGATGACGGCACACATCGTCCGGGATACTCAGAGATTTGTTGCACAGGTATTTTGCATGAAAACAACCTGGTTCTTCGGACTGATCCTGGCGCTGTATATCGTCTCCTTTTTTACGATGAAGCGCTGGACCACATTGCCCTACGGTGGCGATGCCTGGGGCTATTACGCCCACCTGCCTTCCGCGCTCCTGTATAGCGACATCGGTACCTACGATTCAACAATAGCGGCCACACGGAAATATGACCCCAATATGGCCGACCCCAAAGCCGACCTGTACGGCTTGCGAAAAACGCCCGTCGGCAAGTTTATCATCAAATACCCCATCGGGGTGCCGCTGCTGGAAGTGCCGTTTTTCTACATCGCTCATGCTCGGGCACTCGCGAGCGGCGGCGAATATGCCGCCGACGGATTCAGCCGCCCGTACATGATGTGGGCGGGGCTGGGTGCCATTTTTTACGCGGTACTTGGCCTGTTGCTGCTCTGGCGCATTCTTGCACGGTATTTCCCAAGAAGCACAGTGCTCGCGCTGGTGCTGATCACGGCATTTGCAACCAACCTGTACTACTTCAGCGTGTACAACAATGTGATGTCGCACCCCTTCCTGTTTTTCCTGCACGCGGCGCTGATCTGGACGACCATCCGGTTTTGGGAAAAGCCAGGTGGTTGGCGTGCAGCCGCGGTCGGGGCTGCGGCGGGCTTCATTGCCATTACCCGCACGCAGGAAGTCATCGCGGCCATTATTCCGCTGGTTTGGGGGCTGACCAACTGGGCATCTGTGCGAGAACGCGCGCGGTTTATCGGCGCCAACTGGAAATGGGCTGCAGTGGCTGTGTTGGCGTTTTCCGTGGTGCTTTTCCCGCAGATATTGTACTGGAAAACGGTCGGCGGCAGTTGGCTGTATTTTTCCTACCAGGGCGAAACCTTTGATTTCCGGCATCCGCATATCAAGGGCGGCTTCACGGATTTCCGGAACGGCTGGCTGATTTACACCCCCGTCATGGCGCCGGCGTTGATCGGTCTGTGGCGACTGCGGCACTCGGTGCCGGCGGCGTGGTGGGCGTTCTGGGCGTTTTTCCCCCTGCACGTGTACATCACCTACAGTTGGTGGTGCTGGACCTACATCAACGGTTTTGGCTCCAGGCCCATGGTGGAAACCTACGCACTACTGGCACTTCCGCTCGGGGCTTTCTGGCAGTGGGGAATCGAACGTTACTGGAAAAAAGCGCTGAACTGGGCCGCTCTGCTCTTTTTCATCTGGCTCAATATTTTTCAAACCTGGCAACTCCGCGAGGGCATTCTGTGGACGGAAAGCGCCAACCGTGCCTACTACCTCGGCGTGTTCGGCACCCTGCACCCCGACCGCAATTCGCTCATCGCTTACGACTCGGGCGAGCGGCAGCCGAACTCATCCCGACTCACCCCCGTGCGCGAACTTTTGCACCTGGATTTTGAGGATTCCACAGCCGCCAACCTCACAACAACCCCCGTGTTTGCAGGCCGGTACGCCCTGTCGCCTGCAGACGAGTTCAACGCCAACGCCGAACTGCGTTGCGATACACTTGGCTTGCAGCCGGGCGACTGGTTGCGCCTGTCCGTACGTGCATTCGTGCCCGGCGCCGACAAAATCTGGAACCGCGATGCCTTAGCCAACCTGACGGTGGAATTTGTCGATCCCGAAGGCCACGCCGTGAAACTCCGGGGTATCCGCATCACCAGTAAAATCGGAAACCCCGGCAATTCGATCTGGGACACCGGCGCCACCGACCAGTGGGGCGAGGCGGTGTTTTTTGTGAAAGTGCCGACACGCTACCGGGCCGACGGTAAAATCAAAGTGTACATCTGGAATCCTCAGCGCCAAAAATTGATCGTGGACGATCTGCGGGTCAGCCATTGGAGAAAATAGCGGGAAGTGCTTCCCTCAAACGAAATTCCTACCTTTGCCGCCGCTTTTGACTGAAAAACTGCTCATCGTTTACCAGTCAACCAATCAACCAATCAACCAGTTACCCAAAATGGGAATCAAAGCATTTGCCCCGGCCTCCATTGGCAACCTCGGCATCGGGTTCGATATTCTCGGCATGGCCATCGAACGCCCCGGCGACGAGGTGGTTGCCCGGAAGAGCGACACGCCGGGTGTGCGTATTGTCAAAATAACCGGCCACGGCGGTAAACTGCCCTACGAAACGGAGCAGAATACCGCCGGTATGGCCGCCTTGCGCCTGCTCGAATTCCTCGGCGAAACCGGACGCGGCATCGAACTGGAAATTCACAAAAAAATGCCGCTCGGGAGCGGCCTCGGCAGCAGTGCGGCCAGTGCCGCCGCCGCCGTGCTGGCGGTGAGCGAACTGCTGCGCACCGGCCTGAGCAAACGCGAACTTCTACCCTTCGCCCACGCAGGCGAACAAGTGGCAACCGGCAGTTTACAGGCCGACAATGTGGCGCCCTCCCTGCTCGGCGGTATCGTGCTCATTCGCGATAATGCTACGCTTGACGTACACCGCCTGCACGCGCCCCGCGGCTTGTATGCCACGGTGGTGCACCCACATTTTGAGGTGCTGACCCGCGACGCCCGGGCTATTTTAAAACCTGAAGTGCCTTTGGCCGACTATGTGCGTCAGAGCGCCAATGTGGCCGGATTCGTAGTTGGTTGCTATACCGGCGACGTGGCCTTGATCGGGCGCAGCCTGCGCGACATCATCATCGAGCCGCAGCGCGCCGGTCTCATTCCGGGGTTTTACGAAGTACAATCCGCCGCCATGGCCGAAGGGGTGCTGGGATGCAGCATTTCCGGGTCGGGTCCGTCGGTATTTGCGCTCAGCGCCAACAGCCTGATTGCCGAAAACGCCGGGCTGGTAATGCAAAAAGCCTTTGCCCGGCACGGTATCGAAAGCGACGTGTTCGTTTCTCCGGTCAACCAGGAGGGAGCGGTTATTTGTTAGTTTTGAGTTTTGAGTTTTGAGTTTTGAGTGAACATTATTTGTAAACACATACTACTTGCATGAAAAACAAAGTCTTGCTTTTCGTCTTTCTCTTTGCGTCGGCCTATGCCTTTGGGCAAATCAGTTCGGCGATAACGGTAATTCCGCAACCGGTCAGAGGGTTTGTCAAGGAAGGAAAATTTGAACTGAAAGCCGACACCCGGATTTACTACCCGCAAGGGCAGGCCGACTGGGAAATGGTTGCCCAGTATTTTATGGCCGTTGCGCAGGCCTCCACGGGATTTCAACTGGTGGCACAGCCGTACAAAGCCCCGATCGGGCAGCCCAGAGTCAACGGCATTTATTTTATACCCGACAATAATGTGGAGTATCGGGAAGGATACCAACTGGAGGTAATGCCCAACTCGCATGTGGCCATCCGGGCGCAGACAGCAGCCGGCGCATTTTACGGTATGCAGAGCCTACGGCAACTCTTTCCCCCGCGTTTTAACAGCAGCCAGGTGGTGAAAGACTCGACCTGGACGGCGCCCGGCTGTGTGGTGACCGACAATCCGCGTTTCGGCTATCGCGGCATGCACCTCGATGTGGCCCGGCATTTTTTCCCGGTCGAGTTTGTGAAACGGTACATTGACCTGTTGGCCATGCACAAGTTCAACCGCTTCCACTGGCACCTGACCGACGACCAGGGCTGGCGCATTGAGATCAAAAAATATCCCAAGTTGCAAACCGTGGCCTCCTGCCGGAAAGAAACCGTTGTCGGTCATGCCAACGATGCACCGGCCAAGTATGACGGCAAGCAGCATTGCGGCTACTATACTCAGGCCGAAATCAAGGAAGTGGTGGAATATGCCCGCAAGCGCTTCATCACCATCGTGCCCGAAATCGAAATGCCCGGCCACGCTATGGCAGCCCTCGCGGCTTATCCCGAACTCGGATGCACGGGCGGACCGTACGACGTGGCTACTACCTGGGGAATTTTCAATGACGTATTTTGCGCCGGCAACGACAAAACCTTCGAGTTCATCACCGGAGTGCTTGATGAGGTGTGCGCGCTCTTTCCCGGCGAGTACATTCATGTTGGCGGCGACGAGTGCCCGAAAGACCGCTGGAAAGCCTGTTCCAAATGCCAAAATCGGATGAAAACCGAAGGGATCAAAGACGAGCATGAGCTCCAGAGCTACTTTATCCGTCGCGCCGGACAGGTGCTGGCCAAACACAAGAAAAAATTGATCGGCTGGGACGAAATTCTCGAAGGCGGCCTGGCGCCGTCGGCTACCGTGATGAGCTGGCGCGGCACAGAAGGCGGTATCGCTGCCGTCAGGGAGGGCCACAACGCCATCATGTCGCCCGGCTCGCACTGCTACTTTGACCACTACCAGAGCGACCCCGCTAACGAACCCCTGGCCATAAGCGGATTTACCACCGTACAGCGGGTGTACGAATACGAACCGATACCGGCGACTTTGAGCGAAGAAGAAGGGCGCCTCATCCTCGGCGCACAAGGCAATGTGTGGACCGAATACATGGACAACCAATCGCATCTGGACTACATGGTTTTCCCACGTGCCTTTGCCTTGTCGGAAGTGCTGTGGACGCCGGCCTCGAAAAAAACCTGGGGCGACTTTGCCCGCCGGTTGAAGCACCATTTCAAAGTGCTGGAGGTGCTGGGAGTGAACTACGCAAAAAGCATCTACGACGTGAAATCGAACTTCTCCGGCGGCTACGTGACCCTGACGACCGGCGACCGGACGACCCAGATCAAATACACCCGGGACGGTTCCGAGCCGAAAAACACCTCCAGCGGATTCTATTCGCCCATTGGTTTGCAACAAAGCAGCACGATCAAAGCCGCCGCTTTTCTCGATGGTAAACAGGTGAGCAAAACCCTGACGGTGCGATACCTCGTGCACAAGGCTTTGGGCAAACCCTACACCCTCACCAAACAGCCCGACCAGTACTCCGGCGGCGAACGCCACGGCCTGACCAACGGAATAACCGGCGCCCTGCGATCCTGGAACAACTGGATCGGCGTGACCGGCAGCGACCTGGATCCGGTCATTGATTTTGGCGCCACCACCGAGTTCAACAAAGTGACCACCAATTTCCTGAACGCCAAATCTTCCTGGATTTACCCCCCACGCAGCATCGAGATATTCGTATCGGAAGACGGGCAGAACTTCACCTCATTGGGCAAAAAAAACATTGACACCGAGGGTCTGAAGGGGGATACCGTGGAGGCAGTCGTGTTCAGCACCCCCGGCGCTAAAGGCAGGTACCTGAAATTGGTCGCCCAAACCTTCGGCGCGATTCCCGGTGACGCTTCCGGCGCAGGGAACAACGCCTGGCTGTTTCTGGATGAAATTGTGGTGGAATAACCAAAGAAACACACATTTGTCAAACAACACACCTGACTGCCATGATTCGATTCGCACTTTCCCTTGCCTTACTGCTTGCCCTCGGCAAACCTGCATTTGCCCAGGAGGTGCAAATCCCCGCCGACACCACCCAACTCAGCGTGGTGGAAACCAAAGACGGCAACGAGTTTGTCGGGTACATCACCCGCATGGATGCGGACAACATTATCGTCAAAACCGAGAACTTCGGTGAGGTTCGGGTGAAACGGCAGAGCATACGCGCCATTCGCCCGATGGAAAAAAGCCAGATGGTGGAGGGCCAGTACTGGCCGGAAAGCCCGCAATCCACGCAGTATTTTTTCGGATCGAACGGCTACGGCTTGCGGCAGGGCGAAGGTGTGTACCAGAACACCTGGGTATTTTTCAACCAGGTGAATTACGGCGTGAGCGATAATTTTTCGATCGGTGTGGGCATTGTGCCGCTGTTCCTGTTTGCCGGTTCGTCGTCGCCGATCTGGCTTACGCCCAAGGTGTCTGTGCCGATCAAACGCGATCAGGTCAACCTCGGTATCGGCGGTTTGTTTGCCACCGTTCTGGGCGAAAACAGCGGCTCCTTCGGGCAGGTGTACGGCCAACTCACCCTTGGCCCGCGCGACCGCAACATCAATTTCGGCCTCGGCTACGGCTACGCGGGCAGCGACTGGGCCAACACCCCGTTGATTTCCGTAAGCGGCATTTACCGTACGGGCAAAAAATTCGCCCTGATGACCGAAAACTACATCTTCGATACCGGCGACCGCAACGCGGTGCTGCTCTCGTTCGGTGGACGGTTTATCGGAAAAAAAATATCGGTGGATGCCGGGCTGTTCTTCCCGACCGATACGGGTGGGGAGTTCATCGGGGTTCCGTGGCTGGGGATTGCGGTGCCGTTTGGGCGGGCGAAGTGAGGGGAGAGTTACTCTGTCGGCGCATCAAAATCGAAGAATTCCGGCAGTGAAACCTCCAGCGCTTCGGCAATGCTCAGCACCTGGCTCACGCTGGTGTTGATGACTCCGCGCTCAATACGGCTGATCTGGCTAAGTTCCAGATCGGCCTTCCACGCAAGTTCTTCCTGCGACAAACCGCGCATCCGACGCAACTCGCGCAGGCGGTTGCCAAGGGCTTGCAAAAAGGCAGTATGGCGGGTTTGTTTCACGGCCCGATGTTCCGGGGGGACGTGAAAAATAATGTAGGCAAATTTGCCTTTTTTGCATTGCCTATAGCTACATTTGCTTATTCTTTCACCTCGGAAAGGCAAGTGTGGTGTGCCCTGTCAAATCAACATACGCTTCAAGGCTCTCGCCATAGGTGCCTCTCCATCAAACCATTCGTTTCACTATGTTCAAGTTTTTCCCATTGCGGGGCGGGGTACTCGCCGCCGCCCTGATGCTCCTTTCGCTTTTTTCCTGCCACAAGGACTTTCAACCTCCGCTGCCGGAGCATCCGCAACCCACAGCGAAGCCAAACTATCCGATTACGCTTTTTGAGGCAATGGCGCACTTTGCCGAATTGCAGGATGCGCCGGCGAGCAGTTTTTCGGACGAAACCAAATTCATCGAACTCAATCCCGTCTGGCAAGAAGCCGGCACCAGCCAGTCCCAATCGGGCAAGGACATCGTGGTCGTGCCGCTGGCCGACAGCTCCCTGCGTGTGCTGAACGGCGGGCGCGTGGATGCCAAACTGTTGTTCAGCAAGGACGGGCCGGATGAGATCACGGCGGAAGTAGTATTATATATTGCGGATTCCGCCTACTACTACTCCAAAAATCAAATGCCCGATATCGCTGACTTCACAGGTGTATTTGCATTTTTTGACATTGGCCTTAATTTCAAATATGGTATCACCGTGGACAGTGGAATGCCGGTCGGCAAGGTAGATTCCATATTTCGAAGTACAACTTCTGGTTCGGCAAATTACCGCACAGACACTCCAAACGAAGATTGCTTTACCCAAATCCATACGGTTATCATCCATTGCCCACAGGCTTATTCAAGTTGCTTTGACATTATGTGGGTAGTCACGGTGATTTGTAATTCCGGGCCTGGAGGCGGAACTACCGGCGGCACCACAGGCAGTACCTCCGGTGGCACCACAGGCGGCACAAATAACGGAGGTACGAACGGCGGCACCTCCGGCAATAACAATGACCCGTATGGCACCTTTTGGGATGTGTTTTTCGGTCGCGTACCGATGGGCATTTTTACCAATAACCCGTCGATTTTGCCTCCTGGTTTCGATACGACACTGGTGCGGAATTTTATTGACATCCACGGGTTTTTCCGGTTTACCCCCAAGCAATTGCAAGATTTGCAAAAGCGCCCGGATTTCATCGCAGTACTGCACGAAGTGTACGCAGCCTGGTTCGATGTAGACTACGACCCGGAGCAGCCGGACGGACGTCCCGATTTTGCTCTGGCCAAACCGGTACTGGATTTTGCGGTCAAGCACAAATTGACGGCAGCGCAGTTTGAGGCGTTGTTGCGGAACGGGGTGTTGTTTGCCAAAGTAAAGGCAATTACTGAAGCATTAATTTTGAACAACACCGAAGTTGGGTGGATAACAAGTAATCCCGTACATGCCACCGATCTGAACACTTTTCTCGAAAAATACGGAAACGAGGAAGGGGCTAAAGACCACGCCAATACCCACCTGGACAACCTGATGACCGACCCCGAATACCGGGAAATGTCGGAAGCGTCGTTTAGCTGGCCCGGTATTGTTTGGACCATTGCGCAAGAACTCATCGGGGATGCGCTAATTGATCTTCTTTTGAACCAAATCCCGCTTTTCAACAATCAGGACGAAGTGCGGGACATCATCAAATCGGCGAAAAACGGTAGTTGGCTGGAGTTTTCGTACGAGACCACAAAGTTAGTTTTCAAGGTTTTGTTAAAAAACAACCCCTACGCGAAGGCTGTACAAGCATTGTGGGAGGGTAGCGAAAAAGCAGCGAAAATCAGTAAAGCACTTGGCAAAATCGAGACGCTGTTAGGGACGATGAGCACGCAGGCTTTGGAGCGCGCATGGGGGATCATTAAAAAAATGGAGGGTAAACTCTTTGAAATCGAGGATTTTCCCAAGTATTTAAAGTACATTGATGATTTGAAAACCCCGAAATTGGGTGGTTATTTTGCGACGGTTAATACTTACAGTGCGAATTTCAAAAACAAATTTAGCGATGTAAAGGATCAGATTGCTCAGGTACACCATGCAGTTCCGCAGAAAGTTAAAAACCAGTACAATCTTGTTAATGACAATCAGTTACATTCCCTTGAGAATTTAAGGGGGATACCATCAAATGATAATTTTCATCAAACTCTAACTAATGCCTGGAAGGACTTTTTTGATCCTTATGACAATGCCGGTACAGTTCCTTCACTTGCCGATGTTTTGGCTTTTACCAAGGTAATCGATGACCAATATGGTCACAGGTTTTTGCCACCTATTAGATGATTGTAATTAATAGTTGTGAATCGTGGAGAATTGCACCAGTCTCATTACCGTGGTGCAACTCTTCACGATTCGAAATTTTTTCTTAAAAAACAATGATTATGGATACAAATAATCTAAATTTTGACCGTTCTCGCCAGGCGATAACAAAAAAAACAACAACCGAGGAAATGTATGGCCAATACCACAAACCACAAACCTTGGTTAAACTTGAGCAATTAGTAGTTGAAGAAAAAATTGATTTAGAAACTATTGGCTTTTTTCTTTCAGAATCGCTTCCATATTCTTCGTCTCCTATAGATATAATTCCTTTTGCAAGCACAGGCGGCGATGGATGTTATTTTGCGTTTTTGACTGACTTTGGATATTACCAAGATTTGGAAAATGCCCCAATAGTATTCATTAGTCCTGCTGATTATGATGAAAGATTTCCCCATTTTGGGAATAAAATTTTTGCTGAAAATATTGTTCATTTTATAAAATTAATGACAATAATGAGGTCAGCAGAATTCATCAGGTTTAAAAATTTATTTGAAGTCGACTTTGATAAGGAAATTGCAAAGGCAAAAGCAGATATTGAAGAAGCATCATCTGATGATAGAAACGCAAAGAGGAGGAATCTAATTGATTTGTTATCAGCAAGTTTTGAAGGTTCTATTGATATGAAATTAGAGGATTATTATAAACTGCTAGATAAAAAAAGAAAAGAGCATGACTATGTACATCTTAGAGATGGCATAGGGCTAAAGACGCATCTGAGGTTAGAAAAACCTGCTAGAGATTTTTCAGATACCGACAAGTTAAATGAGAACCTGTGTGATGCCGACAAGTTAAGTAAATTAATATTCTACAGGGAGGCTCCATATATTTTCAAACATTTTAAGGATGAATATATAGAGGTGATGCAAGTAATTTCAGAACATTTAGGCAATGATGGGTTTAGTCGGGAAGCCCACCTGATAAAACTCATGTTAGATGAAAGATTAAACGAAATCGCTCGTAGAATGCCTAAAAGTGAAAGTAGTCAAAGGTGATCCGGTAGTATTTACACCCGCTCCAGCACCCGAAACACCCACCCACACTCGTTTTTTTCATCCGCCTGGTGTTCCTCGCGCCAGGTTTCCCGCCATTCTGCCGGGTTTATTTCCGGGAAAAACACGTCGCCCTCCGGTTCGATGTCCACCTCCGTGAGGTACAGTTTGTCCCACAGGGGCATGCTGTCGCGGTAGATCAAGCCGCCACCGATGATGAACGCCTCCGTTTCGCCGCGTTCGTCCGCCATGTCGAGCGCTTCCTGCACCGAGTGCGCGGCGAGCACCCCTTCTGCCGCAAAAAACAGATCGCGGGTGACGACCACGTTGGTGCGTTTGGGCAGCGGCCTCCCGATGCTGCGAAAACTGTTGCGCCCCATGATGATGTGGTGCCCCAGCGTGATGCGTTTGAAATAGGCCAAATCGGCGGGCAGGTACCACGGAATTTCATTGTCCATTCCGATGACCCCGTTCTTGGCTACTGCTACTATGGCGGATACGGTCATTCTGGTGCGAACCGGTAGTTTTGAAATTTCAGGATGTGTACAAATGTGTTTTCGAGGTAGTCGTAGGCCTCCGACCGGTTGTCGCCGACATCCGCGTTTGCGGATGACCGGATTTTACCGAACTGGTATTTCCCGCGCAACCCCTCCATCGGGCGTTCGGAAGGCAGGCGCTGGGGAAAACTCAAGCCATAGCGCCGCAGCAGACGGCCGGTGAGCAGCGTGATGTCGTAGCCGTTACAGGCATTGTCGTCGGGTATGGTGCCGTAGGCGGCGTAAAACGCCTGCCGGAAGGCGCGGGCTTCTTCCGTGTTGCGATCCACGAACGATGCCGCCGTGATGCGTACGTTCAGCGACTCGAAATACACCGGCTCGATGTTTTCAAAATTTTTCCACTGCGGCATGCCGTACACTTCCACGGTATTGCTGCCTTTGACGGCGCTTATTTTCCGCAGGAAGGCCATCACGAAATCCTGACTTGCCCAGGTGGGCAGCACAAATACGGCGGTGCGACCGGGTTTGAGGTAGGGTTTGAAATCTACGTTGTCGAAATTCGTGGCGGCATCAGGCAGGATCAGTTCGGTAAACGGCTTGTTGCCTGCGGCGTTGGCTTGTTGGAAAAACGGCAGGCGGTCGGCTTCTTTTTGTTTGCACACCAGCACTACGGCGTCGGATCGGTGCCGGCGCAAGATATGCTGCGTGATGGCTGCACAATGTGCTCGCAGCGAGGGGTTGATCTGGATGAAATCGGGATTCCCGCTGGTGAGATCCATGGTCGGGCTTTCGGGCGAAATCAGGATTTGGCGGGTCTGTTTGATGCGCTCGGCCATCAGGCCGACATGGCTGGGGCGCACCGGCCCGATCACGACCTGCGCTTTGGCAAGCCGGGGATTGGACAGCAGGCGCTGAAAATCGTTGTCGTCCACCTGGGTATCAAAGACCTCCACCGAGAGGTTCATGCCCTCTTCCGACAGTTTTTGCAGGGCGAGGTTGGCGCCCCCGTAAAACTGGAGCGCCAGCGCGCTTTTTTCCGGCACGATGGTTCCGTCGGGGCCGGTCTGGTCGGTCAGGAACGGCAGCAAGAGTGCCAGGCGGTAGGTCGGTCCCGAATTGGGCGCGTTGTTCGACGGGCTGCCGGGGGTATCCTGAATGGGCGGTTTGGCGTTGGGCGCGGGCGTCCAGCGGATGGTGTCTATCGGCTCGGCACGGCCGGGCCGGTCGCCGGGTTTGGTGGCGCCGGGTTTGGCAGGGGGCGCACCGGTGGTGGTTTTTTTTGCCGGATTGCAGGCGACCAGCACCAAAAGGGTGGAGATGGCGATCAGGCGTAACATTTTGACCAGCATAGTTTTGCAAATCTATAAAGAAATCCGTGTCTCATCCGTGGCATCCGTGTTCCATTGGATGTAAGGAGCGGTTGTTCCGGAGAATGCTATTTCCGGCTACCCCCCCGCTTTTTTCGTATTCGTATACCCCAGCCCGATCAGCATGTCCACCACTTTGTCGCGGTGGTTGCCCTGCACGATGATGATGCCGTCCTTCGCATTTCCGCCTGCAGCGCATTTGCTTTTGATCAGTTTGGCCAAATCGGCCAGATCGTCGTCGGAGCCAACATACCCTTTCACGACGGTGGATTCTTTGCCGCCTTTGCCGCGTTCGAGCCACACGCGCAGGACCTGTTTGGCATTAGCCACATTGGTTTCCGGCTCCGCTTCGGGTTCGGGGGTGAAAGCGGGGTTGGTGGAAAACACGAAGCCACCGGAATTTTTTTTCTTGGACATAATCGAACAATGTTTGGGGAGTGTACACGAAATAAGTTGCGAGGTTGGCACGACGTAGGACAAAAGGTGTCACAGAGGCTCACAGAGTTTGAGAGGCTATGGAGAAACAACTTTTGGAGCCGTGGGGCGCATTCTACAATTAGTATATTTTTCCTCTGTGTCCTCTCAAACTCCGTGAGCCTCTGTGACACTTTTTTTGTGCCACGCCGGGGGCCACCTTAAGCAGGCACCAGCACGCGCAATGCTTTGGGAATAATTTCAAACTCAAGGTCGCCGGCGACTTCGATGCTTTCGCCGTCCACATGCACAAACGCCCGGTCTTCGCAGGAAATTTTCACCCGTCGGGCGGTGAAATGTTCCACAAAACCGGCTTCATACAATTTGCCGTTCAGGCTGGCGGGCAGCGCGGCGAAGTATTGCCAGCGGGGCACGTCGCGGAAAATGACCACGGAAAAAAGGCCGTCGTCGAGTCGGGCGTCGGGAGCGATCTGGAAGTTGTAGCCGTACATGGGGCCGTTGGCTACCGTAACGACGAAGCACCTTTCCGTTACGGTTCGGTCTTCCGTCTCGATGGTGCAGGTATGTGGGGTGAACGTAAGGCCGGCCTTGACGGAGTGCAAGAAGTACGGAAGGAAACCCCGCCAGTTGCTGCCTTTCATTTGTTTGGCCACAAACCCGTCGAAACCGATGCCGGCGAGGTTGATGAACGGCCGGCCGTTCAGTTTGCCGCAATCTATGGTTTGTACGCGGGCGGTGTTCAGTTTGCGTACGGCATTGTCGAGGTCGCGTCCGTAGCCGAGGTGCATGGCCAGTCCGTTGCCCGAACCTGCCGGGATGATGCCGAGCACGGTTTCGGTGTGCATAAGCACGGAAGCCACCTCGTTGATGGAGCCGTCGCCGCCGACTGCAACCACGATGTCGTAGCCCTCTTCGCAGGCTTTTTGGGTTAGTTCGGCGGCGTGCCCGGCGTGTTCGGTGTGCCAGATGCCGTAGGTGAACATCCGGTGGTTGAGGTGCCGGTCTACACTCTGACGGATGTGGCGCTGGATGTTGGTGCCCGCTTTGGGATTTACAATGAACACGATCTGCCGGGGCGGGAGCAGTTCTTCCAGCAGGGGATTCTTTATGACGGGATGTGCTTCTCGCATGGTATTCACAATTTTTCCTTGCGCGCATGGACGTAGTCGCGCCATTTGTCTATCACCATTTGCATGTCTTTGGGCAGTTCGGACTCGAACCGGACATGCTGACCGGTACGCGGGTGCGTGAAGCCGAGTACTTTGGCGTGCAGGGCCTGCCGGGGCAACATGGCGATCAGATTTTCCACAAACTGCCGGTACTTGGAATACAGGGTGCCTTTCAGAATCTGGTTTCCGCCGTAACGGGGATCGCCGAACAGGGTGTGCCCGATGTACTTCATGTGTACGCGAATCTGGTGCGTGCGGCCCGTTTCCAGTTGGCACTCAATCAGGGTGACGTAGTAAAACCGCTCCAGTACCCGCCAGTGCGTGACGGCGAACTTGCCGTTGTCGGCTTCGGGGAACACCATGAACACCTTGCGGTCGTTGGGGTTGCGTCCGATGTTGCCGATGACGGTACCGGAGTCCTTGGGCAAATCGCCCCACACCAGTGCCCAGTATTTGCGCTCGATGGTGTGCTGGTAGAACTGGTTGGCCAAGTGCACCATCGAAAACTCGTTTTTGGCCACCACCATCAGGCCGGTCGTATCCTTGTCAATCCGGTGTACGATGCCGGCGCGGTCGGCTTCATTGCCGGCCTTGATCGGAAGTTCGTCGGCCTGTTCGCGCAAGTGCCAGGCCACGGCGTTCACAAGGGTGCCGTTGGGGATACCCACACCCGGGTGCACGGCCATGTTGTAGGGTTTGTTGACCACCATCACGTCGCTGTCTTCGTACACAATCTGAAGCGGGATATCCTGCGCGTCCACCCCCTGCACATCGTCTATGTTCCGGGGCAGCACGATGCTGATGTGGTTGCCTGGTTTGACTTTGTAGTTGGGCTTTACTTCCTCATTGTCCACCCTGACCGAGCCGGCCCGGATGGCATCCTGCACCTTGCTGCGGGAGCAGTTGCCGAGGCGATCCATCAGGAATTTGTCCAAACGTACGAGCGACTGCTTGGGGTCGGCTATGATTTCTTGCTGTTCAAACAAATCGTCGTTGCCTTCCTTCACCTCTTCCGTGCCGTCATCGGCAGGCTCCGGGTCTGTTTCCGGGATGTCGGCCACGGCATTGGGTTCGGTCGGCGCCGGCTTTTCCGGATCGGTCGGTCGCACTTTATATTCTTGTTCCTGGTTCATGTTCGGCGGTTGGTTTGCAGGTTGGAGGGCAAAAGTAGGGGGAAAATTTGGGTTGGGGGAAAAAGTCGTGCGCTTGCCACGCACCCCCCGCTGCTTTTCCAAGCAAATTTTCCCCTCAAGCGCGGCAGAAAATTCCATACTTTTGTCATTCTGTAATAAATTTAACCAACCGAATGGCAGGCATTTTTATCGCCTTCTCGTACGAGAGGTGGCGTCAGGCTATATCATCCCGCACACGTTCCTTAACTCAAAAAATGACTTCAATTTATGCCGGCAAAAGACCACATACACCTTCAGGTAAAAAACGCCCTGGAAAAAGACGGTTGGAAAATCATTCAGGATCCGTTGTTTATCCCCGTCGAAGGGCTTGCCGGACTGTATGTTGATCTGGCTGCGGAAGAGATATTAAGTGCGGAAAAGAATGGGAAGCATATTGTGATCGAGATCAAGGGTTTTGGTGCGCAGTCGCTAACCCATGATTTTTACGAAGCGTTGGGACAAGCACTGGTTTATGAGGCCGCTCTTCAGGAACGCGAAGTTGATTGGCCGCTTTATCTCGCGATCCCGCTTGAAGAATTCAACCGGATTGAAAAAGTACCTTTGTTCATTCGATTACTTGATAAATTTGCAGTCAACATTGTTGTGGTTGACATTACGCTTCAAAAAGTTTACGCATGGCGAACACAAAAAAGTATCAGCAAATAATTCTCCAATTTCTGGAGGAATATGCGGCAATCAAATCGCCGTTTTGGCCTGATGTCGAAAACCAAATTGTAGCGGATACCACACGAAATCACTACCAATTGGTGCGCATTGGATGGGACGAAAAGAAAAACTTCGTCCACTACATTGTTTTTCATTTCGACCTGATTGACGGTAAAATTTGGATACAGGCCAACAACACAGACCGAAAAATAGCGGACGAATTGGTTGAAATGGGTGTGGAACGCAGCGACATTGTCTTGGGATTCCGTTTCGCCATAGCCGCGCATCGGACACAGCAGACGGCTCCTGCTTAAGCCGCTTTTGATTTACGCTCTTCCCTCCCCGAGCACCAGCGCCCGCTCCTCTGCCGTGAGGCCGTACAGATCGAACACCATGTCGTCTATCCGGCGGTCGGTGGCCCGGATCTGCTCCTGAAGGGCCAGTACCTGGATCTTGCCCCGGTAGCCGAGGCAGCCGACGAAGAAGGTGTGTAGGAATTCCTTTTGCAACTGGATTTCGCTCTGCCGGATGATGGTGCCGTTGTGGTGGGAGACTTGCCAGTTGGGCACGTGCTGACGCACGGCGTCGAGGTTGGGCACGTCGCGCAACAGATCGAAGTGCTTCCCAATCTCGCGCAAGTATTTGGTCGTGAAGATTTCGCGGTGCTGCATGGGGCGAAGGTAGGATATTAAAGAAAAAGTCGTGCGCATGGCACCTGCCATGCGCTGCTTTTCCAAGCAAATTTCCCCACCTTTGCGCGGCTTTTTTCAGTTTTGAGTTTTGGGTGTTGAGTTTTGAGTGGCTTGCACGCTCTGAACGGGAACTCAAAACTCAAAACCCAACACTCAAAACTCAGACATGCAAGAAGATCTCTTCAAACGACTCGTTTCGCACTGCAAGGAATACGGATTCATTTACCCCTCCTCGGAACTCTACGACGGCCTCGGCGGCATCTACGACTACGGCCCCATGGGCGCCGAACTGAAAAACAACATCAAGGAATACTGGTGGAAAGCCATCGTCCAGATGCACGAAAACATCGTGGGACTGGACAGCGCCATCTTCATGCACCCCAAAATCTGGAAAGCCTCCGGGCACGTGGACGCGTTCAACGACCCGCTCATTGACAACAAGGATTCCAAGAAACGCTACCGCGCCGATCAGTTGATCGAAGGCGAGATAGACAAACTGGAAGCCAAGATCAACAAGGAGGTAGAAAAGGCCCGGGGCCGTTTCGAGAACTTCGACGAGGCCATGTTCCGCAGCACTAACGCCCGCGTGGTCGAGTGGGCCAACCGCGCCGACGAGATCGCCAAACGCCTTGCCAATGCCATGCGTGCCAACGACATGGCCGACCTGAAGGCGCTCATCGAGGAACTCCAGATTGCCGACCCCGAAAGCGGCTCGCGCAACTGGACAGAGGTGCGTCAGTTCAACCTCATGTTCAGCACACAACTGTCCAACGTAGCCGGCGAGGAAGGCAAACTGTACCTGCGCCCCGAGACTGCACAGGGCATTTTCGTCAATTTCCTAAACGTGCAAAAAACCACCCGCCAGAAGGTGCCCTTCGGCATCGCGCAGATCGGCAAAGCCTTCCGCAACGAGATCGTGGCCCGGCAGTTCATCTTCCGCATGCGCGAGTTCGAGCAGATGGAAATGCAGTTTTTCGTGCGCCCCGGCACCGAAATGGAGTGGTACGAGTACTGGAAAGCCAAGCGCATGGCCTGGCACAAAGCCGTGTCGCCCGCCGAAAAACTGCGCTTCAAAGACCACGACAACCTGGCACACTACGCCAATGCCGCCGTGGACGTGCAGTTCGATTTCCCCTTCGGCTTCAAGGAACTCGAAGGTGTACACTCCCGCACCGATTTCGACCTCGGCAGCCACCAGGCGCTGTCGGGCCGCAAAATCCAGTACTTCGATCCCGAACTGAACGAGAGTTACATCCCATACGTGGTCGAAACCTCGGTGGGCGTGGATCGCATGTTCCTCGCCGTGCTCAGCAACGCCCTCGTGGACGAGACCGTGCCCGATGCTCAGGGCGAAGACAGCACCCGCACCGTGCTGCGCATCGCTCCGGCGCTGGCGCCCGTGAAATGCGCCGTGCTGCCCATCGTGCGCAACAAGGAAGAACTCGTGGAAAAAGCCCGCAACGTCTTCGACCGGCTGAAACTGAACTTCCCCTGCCAGTACGACGAAAAAGACGCCATCGGTCGCCGCTACCGCCG
Source organism: Saprospiraceae bacterium (assembly GCA_016787285.1). Taxonomy (GTDB): domain Bacteria; phylum Bacteroidota; class Bacteroidia; order Chitinophagales; family Saprospiraceae; genus M3007. The sequence continues at coordinate 19,057 of JAEUUV010000249.1, forward strand.
CCAGGATGCCGTGGGCACGCCCTTCTGTATCACCATTGACTTCGAAACGATGGACAACGACACCGTCACCATCCGCGAGCGCGACTCCATGCAACAGGAGCGCGTGCCCGTGAGCAAGGTGGTGGAAATCGTGCGGGAAAAGACGGATATGGTGCGGCTGCTGGAGGGGTTGGGGTGAATGCACCGCATCGGTGCGGAAATGAGATTTTATCATTTTGACCTTCCGCTTTTAGAGCATAAATTTTGAATGCCGTGTGCGTTGGGCGGGGACAAGCCCCGCCCCTACGATAAAAAGGGCTTGATTCTGCCTAAATTACCCCTACAGAACGGTAGGGGCGGGGCTTGTCCCCGCCCGGCTCGCGAACGGCGTGCAAAAAGTGTTTCCCAAAAGCAGGTAATCATTTAAAAAATCTCTGTGCCCCTGCGGTAAAAAAATGGAACTCGTGTTCGCACTAAAAAAACCACAATTCAGGGACACGTACCGTTCAAGGCCGAAAAAGGTTTGTCGCTCCAACGACAAACCTTTTTGCGTTTTAACGGCCCGCAAATTTTGCCCGGAAACGGAAAACACTACCTTTACCGCCGTTTCCGATCTCGTGCAAAGTCAAAACCGGAAAAAGGTTCGGCTTTGTTTAATTCCCCCCGCCCACGTCTACCTGAAATGCTGTATTCCTGCACACTGCGGGCCGTAAATATGCGGCTTTAGTGGTATGTTTTTTGTGCCGGGGTTGGGTTTCAGTCCCTTGTACCGTTCTGTTTCCGGTAGGAATGCAGCGGAAAGCGCCAAACCGCCGCCGCCTGCTCCGGCACCAGTTGCACTTTTTTACGTTCAATTTGACTTTCAAAACTTCAGCGCTTGTGAAGAGAACGCTATACCTACGCCAATTCTGCCTGTACCTCGCCCTCCTGTGCTCGGGCACGCCCCTGTTGGCCCAGGACATACACTTTTCCCAGTTCGCCAATTCCCCGCTGAATCTCAACCCGGGGTTGAACGGTGTGTTTGGGGGCGATGTCCGCTTTGTCGGCAACTACCGCAGCCAGTGGAACGCCGTGCCGGTGCCTTACACCACGTTTTCCGGCAGCGTCGAAAACAAAATCTACTACCGCCGCAACCGCTACGACCGCTACCTCACCGGCGGACTGATGATCAACTACGACCGGCAAGGCTCCATCGCCCTGACCTCCGTGCAAATCGGTATCCCCGTAGCGCTCACGCTGCCGGTAGCCAAAAACAACTTCCTCTCGCTCGGTTTCACCCCCGCCTTCGGCCAGCGCTCCTTCGGAACCAACAAGTGGTCGTTCGATGCCCAGTTTGTGGACTGCCTCTACGACCCCGGCGCCGCCACGCACGAAGACGGTTCTTTTTTCAGTACCAACCTCCAGTATTTCGACCTGAGCGCCGGCCTCAATTTCCGCCACTACGCCAAAAATACGCGCACCCGTTTCGACATCGGCGGCGCGCTGCACCACGTCAACCGCCCCGACCATAATTTCTGGACCAACAACACCGACGACGTGCGCCTCGCCGCCCGCATGGCACTGCACGGCAATGCGCTCCTGCAAGTGTCGGAACCGTTCGACCTGCTTGGGCACGTGCTGTATCAGGAGCAGGGCACTTACCGAGAACTCGTGTACGGCCTGGCCGGTCGCCTCTTGCTCAATGCACGGCCCTACCACGAACTGGCTGTACAGGTAGGCGCCAGTTTCCGCCACCGCTACACCGACGCGTTCGTCTGGACTGCCGAAGTACACTGGCGCACCTGGACGCTCGGGTTCTCCTACGACCTGAACCTGTCCGACTTCACCATCGCTACCGACAACCGCGGCGGCCCCGAAGTTGCCCTGATTTACCGCCTGTACAAAGTCAAACCCGTCGTCAAGCAGTGCCCCATTGACTGATCGCACACACCCGAATTATGTCGAAATACATACGAATCATACTACCGCTCCTCCTGTTGTGTACCCTGCGGGCCGCCGCCCAAAAGGGTATTCCGGAGCGTATCGGCGCCAACCTCGACCGCGGCCCCTCGCTGGCAGCCCTGGAAGAACGGGCTAAAAAAAGTTACAACGAGGGCAACTACTACGCGGCCATGCAGTACTACCAGCGCATCCTGAACGCCGACACGTTCAATATTTCCGCGCTGGAAGGCCTGGCTTCTGCCGCTACGGCACATACCCGCTACGAAGTGGCCGCCGCCACCTACGACCTCTTGCGCAGCAAAAACCTTGTGGACGACGACGCCCTCACCCTGCTGCGCCTCGCCGACGTGCGCTACTTCATGGAGCAGTACGCCGACGCCCGGCAGTTGTACCAGAATGCCGAAAAAGTCGCCACGTCGCCCGACCAGAAATCCCGCGCCCAGACCGGCATCAAAAACTGCGACTGGGCCATCGGCATCCACCAGAACATGGCCGACATCGCGCTCGACAGCCTGCGCGACTATGTGAACACGCCCTTTGCGGAATATTCCAACGTGTGGACGGACAACCGGCTCTACTATTCCGCCTACGGCCACCCGTTCAAGGGCGATTCCTCCCGGCCCATGATTCAGGTGTTCACTGCCGAACCCCGCTCCGACGCCGGCATGGATATCCGCTGGAACGAGATTAACGAGAAGAAAAAACACACGGCGTACGTCACCTTCAACAAAGACAAAAGCACCGTGTACTACGCCGTGGGCAAATACAAGGAGGGGAAAAGAATCCGCTTCGAACTCTACCGCCGCAAACGCACGGGCGAAACCACCTGGGGCAACGCCGAAAAACTGCCCAAAACGATCAACCTGAAAGACGCCACCAACACCCAGCCGTTCGTGTGTACCCTGCCGGGCGAACTGACTGAAACCCTCTTTTTCGTGAGCGACCGTCCCGGCGGCAAGGGCAAAAAAGACATCTGGTACGTCAAGATTGAAAACGACAAATTTTCCGAGCCGGCAAACCTGGCTGCGCTCAATACCGACGGCGACGATGTGACTCCGTTTTACCACACCCAAACGGGCATCCTGTACTTCAGCAGCAATGCCCGCCAGGGCCTCGGCGGCTTCGATATCTACCGCTCTGCGTACACCTCCGGCCAGTGGGGCGCCGTGGAGCACCTGCCCATGCCGCTCAATTCCAGCGCAAACGATGTGTTTTATTCCCTGTCGGAAAACGGCAGACTAGCGTTTTTTTCCTCCAACCGCAAGGGCGCGCAGAATTTTTCGGAGGAAGAATGCTGCTACGATATTTTCAAATCGGGCATGTCGAAACCCGAAATGACCATCACCGCCTGCGACCAGAAAACCGGCGACACCCTGAATTATACCACCATGACCTTGTTTGAAATGGCCCCGGGTGGGCCGGTGGAACTGAGCAAGGTGACGGTGCCGGGGTCCACGCACAAGTTCCCGCTGCAAACCGGCAAGTCGTACATGATCGTGACGGCCAAACCCGGTTTTGTTCCCGATACCTTTCGCTTCGATGTGCCGCAGCGCATCTGGGACGAGGACATGTCGGCCCGCCGCTGCCTCAAATCCGCCCAGGTGGACCTGATCGTGTCCATCCTTGACGGCGATACGCTGCGCCCCTTCCCGGGAGCAAATGTGTTGCTCACCACCTCGGCCTTCCATCGCCCCGACGGCGTGGTGGATCGCGGTCAGGACAACGCAGGTTTGGCTACCGTTACGCGGGATCACCCGGACAGCACAGGGTACCGCTTTCCCCTGCAATTCCAGCATGAATACAAACTCGGCGCGTTCAAGCCGGGTTTCACGCCGGATTCGACCACGGTCTCCACAGTCGGCCTTGTCGTGAACGGTGACACCACCCTGCGCCGGGAATTGACCCTGCGCCGTGGCCTGAACCTCGACGTGTTCGTATACGACGATATTTTGAAAGACCCGCTAAACGAGGTGACTATTACTTTGATCGAACTGAAAACCCGGCAACGCTGGGTGCATCAGACCGGCCCGGATCAGAACGACTACCACACCGTCATTCACTACGACACCCGCTACCGGGTGGTGGCCACCAAGGAGGGCTACTCGAAGGACTCCGTGGAATTCCGGACCGACGACCTGAAAAAAGACCCTTTCCAGCGCATCCGGCAGGAATTATTCCTGCGCCCGCTTTCGCTCCCGGCTTACCTGCCGATCGTGTTGTATTTCGACAACGACAAACCCGGGCCTTCGCGCCGCGGTGTAACCGCAATCAAGGAAGAATTCAAAGACACCTACCTGCCGTATTACAACCGCAAGCAGGAGTACATAGATGTGTATGGCAAACCCTTGGCCGGGCAAGAACTCGAAATAGCCCGCTTCGATCTGGATACCTTCTTCGAGCGGCGCCTGAAAGGCGAATGGGACCGTATGCGTATGTTCTCCGAGGTGTTGTACGAAATGCTGCTCAACGGTGACAAGGTGAACATTCGCATCAGCGGTTTTGCATCGCCTCTGGCCAGTCCGGGCTACAACCTGGATTTGACCTCCCGGCGGGTAAGCAGCGTGATGAACCACTTCTCCATTTTTGACGGCGGTATCTACGAGCCATACATCAAGTCGGGACAATTGACCCTGATCCGGGAGCCAAACGGTTCGGCGAAGGCCCCCAAATCCGTAAGTGCCGACCCCAAAGATCGCCGCCACTCTGTCTTCAGCGTGGATGCCGCCCGGGAGCGCCGCGTCGAAATCATCGGGGTGGACGTAAACGGAAATGCTATCCCGATTCCGATCACGCAAAAATAAGCGGCGCCAACCCCGGTGATGAAACCGTATTTGTCGAATGCCATGAATCGCAATGTTATGACTGTTGAAAAAATACATATCCCCACCGGAGTGCGCCCCCTGTGCGGGGCGGTGCTTCTGGCGTTGTTTTCTTTTGGAAATTCCCTCGCCCAGGGGCCGCTCCAACTGGCACTGAATTTCACGCCACCCACCTGCCACGGCGACTCCGACGGTACCGCCACGGCTACCGTGTCGGGCGGAACAGCGCCCTACAGCTACCTCTGGAGCAATGGCCAGCAAACAGCCACCATCACCAGCCTCAGTGCCGGGAACTATCAGGTGACCGTGACCGATCTAGCGGGCGCCACGAGAATCGGCGGCGTTCAGGTGGTGCAGCCGGCTCCGCTGCATTTCAATGCCACGGTGAACATGCCCTCCTGCAACGGCTTCCCCGGCACCATGACCCTGTTTCCCACCGGCGGAAACCCGCCCTACGACATCATGTGGAGCAACGGCACCAAAGGCGCCACCGCCGGCAACCTCTTGCCCGGCGTGCCCTACACCGTGCTGGCCACCGACCTGAAAGGCTGCCAGCGAGACACCGTTGTTTTCCTCCCGGTTATTGACAGCCTGACTGTCAGTTTACTGATAAAAAAAGCCGAGTGCGACGGCGTGGAAGACGGCACCGCCACAGCACTCGTAAACCCCTCGGGCGGTAACTACGCCTACCACTGGAACGTATCGCCCGACAACACGCCGCAGATCAAAAACCTGGCGCCCGGCACTTTCGTGACCGTCACGGTAACCGACCTCACCACCGGATGTACCGGCACGGCAAGCGGCATCATCGGCACACACACCCAGGTAAAAATCAATGTGACCGGTACGCCTACGGTGTTTTGTCCGAACGACAAAACCGGCACCGCGACGGCAGTCGCCTCCCAGGGCACCGCGCCATACACCTACGTGTGGCAAGGTCCCGGCGTGGACAGTGTGGTGGCGCAGACGATCACCGGACTCGGTGCGGGTGCTTACGCCGTCACTGTCACCGATGCCCGCGGATGCACTGCTATCGGCGGTATCAACATCGGCGTCGTTTCCGGCTTGAATGCCAATTTCATCTACACCAAATCATGCGTCGCGAATTCGTTTCAGGTAAAATTTACCGATAAATCCACCGACCCGACCAGCACCATCACCGGCTGGCAATGGAACATCGTGTGGAACGGCGGCTCGTTCAGTAGCAGTCAGCAGAATATCCCCCCGATCCAGATTCCCAACCTGAGCAATGGTATCGCCCGGCTGGTGGTAACCTCCGCTGCCGGCTGCACGGATACCCTCGTGCTGCCGTTCAAAGTGGATTCCCTGCTGGATTACCAGGTGGTTACCCAGGGTTATTCCTGCGACGGCTCGGCGGTACCTGTCACTGTAATCGGCAGCCCGGCGTTTACCTACCAGTGGCAGCCGACGGATTTTCTGACCTTCAACCCCGGCCCGCAAAACGTGCTGGCAAACCCGCCGGCCACCAAAACCTACCTGCTCGTGGTGAGCAGCGCTTCCTGTTTCGATGTGGATTCGGTGACAATCACCCGCCAGACTTTGCTGGAACTGATGGCCCACGATACCACCACCTGCGACACGACGGGCGTGCTGACTGCCACCACAAATGTACCGGCCACGCTCGTTTGGACCAACCTGGCCGGCGATACCATCAACCCGCTTGCCGCGCCGGAGGGCATTTATGTGGTGACGGCCACCGACAGTTTTGATTGTGCGCGCACCGACACCGCCCGGGTGGATGTGCCGGCGCCGGAAGTGGAGGCATCCGTGCCGCCCAATGCCTGCCCGAACGCGCCGTTTGATCTGGCTGCACAAAACCTGAATCCGGCGGATGTGCTCACGTACCAGTGGTCTGCCGTTCCGGTAACACTGCTTATCGCTGATCCGTCGGCAGCGAATACCACAGCCGTCGGACCGGCCGGCTCCTATATCGTCAGCCTGACGGTAACAAATCAGCACAATTGCACCGTCTTATTTGAATTTCCGGTCAATATTCAGGATTCACTTGACCTGACACCGTTCATCAGCATGGTGCAGGCCTGCAACAGTACCACAGTTACATTCGTAAACTCAAGTGGATTTTCGGGTACCTGGAGTTTTGGTGAGGGTTTCTCAGGGAGCACGCTGGATTCGGTGCAGCACCAGTATGCGACGGCAGGAACGTACACTGTAACGTTCTATACCGATGCAGAATGCGTACTCCCGTTCAGTAAGGAACTCGTAGTAACCGATGATTTCCTCACTGTTACGGCGCCGGATATTTCGCTTTGTGCGCCTTCGGCAAACCTGGTGGCCACGACTAATCAGCCCGCTACTGTTTCGTGGACCGATCTTTCGGGCGCGCCGGTAAATCCTGTGGGCGTGGGTTCCGGCGCCTACATCGCCATTGCCACCGATCTTTCCGGCTTGTGTACGGCTACCGACACCGCGACGGTGACACTGCAAGACTCGATTGATATTTCCTCCCAAATCAGTGTAACGGAAACCTGCAACAGCACGGTGATCAACTTCGCCAACACCAGCGGCCAGAGCGGCACCTGGGATTTTGGCGACAACACGACCAGCACGCAAAACTCCGGCACGCACACCTACGCGACTTTCGGCACGTACACGGTGACGTTCACGGCCAATGCCGATTGCGTATCGCCGGTGGAACTGGAAGTGAGTCCTTCGGAAAGTGATTTTTCAGTAACCGCACCCGACGTGCTCGGCTGCGAACCTTCGGCCAGTCTTTCGGCCACGACCAACCAGCCCGGCACGGTGACCTGGACGGACATAGCCGGCAACCCGGTTGCGAATCCGGCAGCGGTAGGTGCGGGCGTGTACGTGGCAACTGCGGTGGACGCTTCGGGCCTTTGCACAGACACGGACACCGCGACAGTAACACTGCAAGATTCGATTGATATTTCCTCCCAAATCAGCGTAACAGAAAATTGCAACAGCACGGTCATCAACTTCGCCAACACCAGCGGCCAGAGCGGCACCTGGGATTTCGGTGACAACACGACCAGCACGCAGAACTCCGGCACGCACACCTACGAGACCTTCGGCACGTACACGGTGACGTTCACAGCAAATGCGGACTGCGTGTTGCCGGTGGAACTGGAAGTGAGTCCTTCGGAAAGTGACTTCAGCGTCACCGCACCCGATGTACTCGGCTGCGAACCTTCGGCCAGCCTTTCGGCCACGACCAACCAGCCCGGCACGGTGACCTGGACGGACAGCAACGGCAACCCGGTTGCGAATCCGGCAGCGGTAGGTGCAGGCGTGTATGTGGCGACTGCCGTGGACGCT
>JAEUUV010000224.1 GCA_016787285.1 Saprospiraceae bacterium
CGGAGTTTCCGGATTTTCGACCGCTGGGGAAGTCTGATGCATGAGCGTACCGGCGTGGGAGTCAATCCGGAAGCGCATGGCTGGGACGGGTTTTCGCGCGGGCTGAAATGCACGCCGGGCGTGTACGTGTGGCATGCCGAAATCGAGTTCGACAACGGGAATGTGCAGGTGCTTAAGGGTGATGTGACGCTGGTGCGGTAGGGCGGCCCCGAACGCCCCCCTCACGATTCCTCTATATACTCCAGAATATCCCCCGGCTGGCAGTTCAGCGCCTTGCATATTGCTTCGAGCGTGCTGAAGCGGACAGCCTTGGCCTTGCCGGTTTTCAGAATGGACAGGTTGGACAGGGTCAGGTCCACCTTTTCGGAAAGTTCGTTCAGCGACATCTTCCTTTTGGCCATCATAACATCCAGATTTACAACGATAGGCATATCTCAAATGGTGAGTTCGTTTTCAGATTGAAGTTCAATACCGCGCTTGAAAACCTGCGCGATCATAAAGATGATGCCCGCCAGGAAAATAAATTCAGCGCTTCCGCCCAGTTCGCGCAGTACATCAAACGATATAACCCCCGCTTTGACCAACCACTTGCTGTACCCGACGGCTACCACGGTCAGAAAACCGGTGCTCAAGGCTACGTAGCTGATGTTCGCAATCCGGGAAGCAATGCCGGCGCTGAAAGGGTGCTGGAAATTGATCGTTGAAAAAATCATAATGACCAAATAGGCCATGTACGCTTTCAAGCCCGACAAAAAAACCAGCAGCGATACCAGATTTATGTAGTGCCGGAAACTGTACGCTTTCAGGCCCGACAGGTCAAGCCCGTCGTAGAAATTTTTGGCGGCCTGCGGGTTGAGCAGCGTGGCGCCAAAGGAAAACAGGAAGGCTCCCGTCTTGATCAATAAACCAATGAATACCACCCAGAAAACGATATTCATGAATGCCAGAATTTGCTTTGTGCTGGTGCGCATGGAAGGTTGTTTTTAAAAGTACGGCACAAAGATATATCAAGTGTTTATTGATTGTCAATAAATATTTTTCTAAAAAAGGAAAATTTTAGTTGAAAAACAAAATAGCCTGCTTTTGCCTCCCTTCAAAACCGCCCTGCCAGCGTCACGTACACCCCCCGCCCGTCGGACGGAATAATGCCCGGGCCGGGGTAACTCTCCGCCCGGCGCGTGAAGTAGGCCGCGTCGAACAGGTTGTTGACGCTCGCTTCCAGCGTCAGCCGGCGCCAGCTGTACGAGGCCGATAAATCGGCCACCCCGTAGGCCGGAATGGCGCCCTCCACCGCGGTGGCCGTGCGTTCGGCGTTGGTGGCGTCGGAGTAGTGTTTGCCGATGTACGCGTACTGGAACGCCGCGCGCCATGCGCCCGCCCGGAAGGAAAGGCCGCTGCGCAGCATGAGCGGCGGCGCCATTTCCACTTTTTTGTCGCGCACCGAGGCGTCGTCGGTGTTCACGTAGCGGGCGTCCACCACGGCGGCATTGACAAAAAGTGAGAGCCGCGCCTGCGGGTTTTTCACCGGGAAAAAGTGTAGCAAGTTCAGTTCGCCAAACGCCTCCAGCCCCGTGTTGCGGGCGTCGGAAATGTTGCTGCGGAAGCGGTAGTCGTTGTACAACGGCGGCAGGTCGCTGCGCAGCACCTGACCGATTTTGCCGTTGTAGGCGATGTAAAACGCCGTGATTTCCCAGGTAAACAGCCCCGGTTTGCTGCCGCGCAGGCCGAGGTCGGCCGTGAACCCGCGCTCGTCCTGCAAGTTGCTATCCACCACGAAATTGGGATTCACGATGCGCAGGTCGGTAAAATTGATGGCCCGGTAGTTCTGCGACACATTGGCGTACAGTTCCACCGCCTCGCGCGGCTTGAACGCCACCCCGACGCCGCCGATCACGAAATCCCGCACCCGTTTCTGGCTATCCGGAATTTGCCGCTGCACAATCACATTTCCCGCTGCATCGAGCACCCGTTGGGTGTAGTACCCCTCCGAACGGGTGGCGATGTGCTCGTAGCGCAGGCCGGGCGTGATGCTCCAGCGGGCGGACAAATTGAACACGGTTTCCACAAAAACCGCCTGGTTCGAGTTGGGGAATTCGTAGTCCGAGTTTTCGAGGTTTTCGGGGTGGATAAACCGGAAGTCCGGATCGCTGCCGTCGGTGCCGTCGCCTTGTTTTGCCGTCGAATGCCCCGAATACAGCCGGTAGCCCACGAGCAGGGTTTGCGGCAGCGCCCCCAGCGTGTACTGGTGCAGGAGGCGGGTTTCCTGGCCGAAGTTTTTGAACCGTCCGTCAATGAGCGTCCGGTTTTGTCCGAAATCGGCCACGTTGATGCGCTCCAGATTCCCCAGCGACTGCCGCCGGGCGAGCAGCCCGAATGTACGCACATCAAGGCGGGTTTTGTCCGAAAAACGGTAGTTCAGCGTCAGTGCCGCCATGTTCCACTCCACCTGAAACCAGTTGCGTGCGCGCACCGATTGGCGCGGATCGTCGGCAAACATCTTGTCGGTGAGGCCGCCGGGCTGTTGGGCGCGGTAGTCCATACGCGTCAGGTCGAGGCGCAGCGAGAGGTTTTCCGAGGCACGGAAATCGGCGGACGCGTAGGCGCAGCGGTAGTCGAAGCCGCTGTTGGGGCGGTAGCCGTCGCCGTGTTTGTACTGGAAATAGCCGTAGTAGTTGAGCCGGTCGTTCAGCACGGTGCCGCCGATGCTGTTGAACGAGCCGAAAAATCCCCAGGAGCCGAGGGTCTGGCGGGTGGTCAGGGCGACTTTCCGGTCGTCGGGGCCGCGTTTGAAGCGGAAATTCAGCAGGCCGCCGAACTGGGTACCGTATTGCAGCGAGGCTGCCCCGCGCACCACCTCGATGCGGTCGAGCGCCTCCACGGGCGGGGTGTAGTAACTTTCGGGGTAGCCGAGTGCGTCGGCGCTGATGTCGTAGCCGTTTTGGCGGGTGTTGAAATTGGCGGTGCGGTTGGGGCTGAGGCCGCGCCCGCCGATGCCGAGTTGCAGGCCCGCGCCGTCGTTTTCCCAGATATTCAAACCCGTGACGCGGCCAAATACCTGGCGGGCGTTGTTCGTGGCGGTATTGGCCGTGATTTCCGACAACTGCACGACCTCCGTTTTTTTGCCTTTGTAAATGCCGAATTGCTCCACACCGAGCAGGTGCCGCATAGCCGTCGGCTGCTCCTGCCCGGTGATGGTCACTTCGCGCAGGCGGGCGTCCCGGGCGGTGTCGGTTTGAGCGGCAACAAAAAGTGGAGGCATTACAGCGGCCGAAACCAGTGTACAACAAATAAGCCTCCGGGCGGAAAACCTTCCAACCAGCAACCCTCCAACCAGTAACCTTTTCACTGTGTAATCCATGTTTTGTGCGACCAGTTGTCGCGGAGTTTGGTCAAGTCAATGTTCGGATCAATCAGTAATTTGCTCGGGCGGGCATTCAGGGTCACATAGACTTCGGCGCGCACGGCGGGGTCGCTCATGCCGCGCTGTGCGTAGTGTTTTTTCAAAAAATGTGCGAATTGCAGGATCATGTCGGGCTGCATGGCCATTTGTTTTTCCTGGTGGGCATTCAGAAATTCGCTGTTCAGCACTTCGCCTTCGCGGCCGGTTTTGGCGTCTTTCACAAAAAACGTAGCCGTGCCGGCCTTTTCCATCAGCATCACGCGCCACGAAAAGCGGTAGCCTTCCTCCGTCCAGAACACATTGCCGGGGTACAGGAGGTAGCGCCAGGGGAAGAGGATTTGGAAGAGGAAGAATAGAATGAGGAATGAGGAATGAGGAATGATGCGTGGCGCGGCGCCGAGTGTTTTTCGGCTTACTGCATTTGCCATTCCGAAGGAATCCGTCTGCACTACGGGCACAGACTTTCCAGGTTTTAAAAACCTGGAAAGTCTACTCCATATTCGCTCGTGCCATTTTTCGGAGAAAAAAATCAGCGTCGCACCGACCATTACGAGCGGGAAAACGCCGATCTGGAACATGAGTCCCGTCAGGGTGTGAAACACGATGACCGTGAGGTAGGCCCAGGGGCGGGTGCGCGCCCACGAGAGCCAGAATACGATGGTCACGTCGTACAGCATTCCGGCCCAACTGAACAGGTAAGGCGTGATTTTTTGCTGAAAAAGTCCGCCGACAAGCGGCAACTGGTCGTTGGCCGGAATCCAGATTTTCAGCGGCAGGGCATGCACAAGCCAGTCGTGGTTGATTTTCCAGATGCCTGCGTAGAAATAGACGATGCCGAGTTGGAGTTGGAAAATGAAGATTGTCCAGTGGGGTATTTTGCTTTGAAAAATGGTAGGTTTTCGCAGTACGTCAAGGGAGTATGCGCGGTTGGCCGGCACCAAAATCAGGAGTCCGCACAGGATGCTGACGAAGTAGTAGTGGTTGAGGTAGTAGGTCAGGTCAATCAGTTCGGCGTAGGTGAACAGCAGGAACTGCGCCGCCGCCGCCACCCGGTAAAACAGTCCCAGCATGACGCACAAGGAACAGAGGATCAGCAGCGCATGCACGGCATACATGCCTGTTGCCGGCAGCGGCTCTACCCATTCGAAGCCAAAATATTTGAAATGAAACAGCGGACGGAGGTAGTGGTCTTCAATCCAGCCCAGCGCCCAAAAACGCGCGGTGCTGAACGTCAGCATCGCCCCGACGATGACGCGCAGCGTGACCAACGGGGCGATGCTGACGGGCCCGGAGAGCCACTTCCTGATGTGCATTAACCATGTCATCAGTCTTTACACCTTAATCCCCATCTCCGCTGCTGAACGTGATCGCAATGCCAAGCAACGACGACATGTCGCTTTTGAAAAAGCGGGTCATTTTTGAAAATTCGACGTAGAGCGCGTCTAATTCCGGATGGTTGCCGGCGGCGATTTGTTCGGACAGCGAAGGCGCGGTCGGCACGGCGGCCAATGCAGCTTTCAGGGCTGCGAGTTGCGTGTCGGTGTCGGCAATCAGGGCAGGGCCTCCTTCCACATTTTCCAGGTATTCGCGGAAACCGATGCCGTCCGAGCCGTTTTTAGCGCGCCCGTGCCAGATGTTTTCGATAGCAGAAAAATGTAGCTTCAACGCCGCCAGCGAAGTGCCGCTGTAGTACGCCTCCACCAAATGCGGCTCGGCCTGCGTTTGGCCGGGGCGTTTGCCGAGCGGTAAACCGAGTTTGAAATTTTTGATGGATTCATAGCTGCGCACAAACTCGTTGTACAGCGCCGAGGTGCTGCTGCCTACATCGGTGCCGTCATTTTCGACAAATTCGTCGCGGTAAGTTCCGTTCCAGGCGGTTGTTATTTCCGCCACGCGTTCGCGCAGGTTTTCGGCCAGTGCGGCGAGGTAAGCGCGGCGGTTGGAGTTTTGAATAAAAGCCTGGATGACCTCGTCGAACGTCTGATTTTTCCCAAATATCAAATATTCGATAGCCAAAAAGCCGCGTGCGTCGCGGTTGAAGTCCTGTACATTCCAGGCGCCGGCGGTTATGGCGTTTTCAATTTTCAACTCGCTGGCCGGGAAGGTGCCGATTTCCTCGATCAGGCCCTTGCGCAAGCCTTCTTCCCCCGCCGGGCCGAAATTGTACGCATTGGCGTACTGCCACACGACATAAGCGCCCCCCCAAGCGGTCTGCAAACGTCCGAGTGTAAGCGAAGATGGGTCTGAGTTGAAACTTTCGACAGCCGCAAGCATGGCGTCGGCCTGCGTTTGCAGATCGGCATAAGCCGGCCGTATGAGGTTGTCGGCATAGTTTCGCAGCATGGCCTGCCGGTCAAAGTTGTCGGCGGGGCCATTGGTATCCCCGCAGGCGGAAACGATGCACAGAGCCGTCAAGCCCAAAAGGCGGGCGAGAAAGGAAGAACGGTGGGACATGGAAAACTGATTTATGCGTAAGCGTTTAGCGGCCCTGTTCGGCTACCCAGTTCTTTTTGAAATCTTCAATTTCTTGGTCTGTAAAGCCGTATTTCGCTTTCAGTTTGCCAATGACTTGCGTCAGTTTGGGGAGTTCGTTCAGCGGGTCGGTCGCGAATTTCCAGGATGTCGGCGTGCCGTTGTACGGCGCGTTGAGCAGGGTGAGTATTTCGTCAATTTCCGCATCGGTGATCGTTTTGTACGCTTGCGGAATCGTGCGCCAGCCGTGCATGAAGCCCACGCATTCGCCGTAGGCATGGAGCGCGCCGGCTTTTTGGGCATCGGTTGGATTGGTGCCGCTCATGGTGGAAATCACGCTGTGGCAGTAGTTGATGACGGTGCCGGCATTCACTTTTTCCCAGTTTTCCCGGATGGCGGCCAGTGCCTCGTCGCGCTCCGTGTTGTACGCGCTTCCCGCTTTCAGGGCTGCCTGGAGTTTGATGAAGGCGTTTTTCATTCGGGAATACAGCCCTGTGCCGTCGTTTTTGTCGCGGCGGGCGGCGTAGTTGGCCATGAACTTGTCCGGATTGGTTGCTTTGGCTACGGTCGGGGTGTTCGGGAAGTCGGGGTGCGCGCCGAAAATACGCACCAACCGGTCGGCAGTGGAAGGCGTCATATCGCCCTGCATGAGCGTCACCGCGTGGTTGTACAGCGCTGCACCGAAGAGGCCTTTTTCCAGCAATTGCTCGATTTCAAGGCCGTTTTCTTCAAAAAGATAACCTCCGAACGTACCGCCCTGACCAGCCGGAATGCCTGGGGTGTAGGTCGTGCCGGCGGCTTTGGCCATCTCGTCAAGCCAGTTGCCGGCGCCGTCCAGACGGCCTGCGTAATACGTCGAAGTGATGGATTTCAGGCTCGGAGCGCCGGCGTTGTACAAGCCACTCAGGGTGGTGTAATCGAGCACGGTTCCTGTCGTACGCCCCTTTTTTGCTTCCGTTACGAGGGCTTCCAACTGCCCGCGGACGGCATCCTGAGTGACCGTATTTGCGGCAAAAGCAGTGCCGTCGTAAGCCGCCGGAATGTCGAGTGGTGTTTTCTCCTCTTTGGAGCAAGCGGTAAAAAAGACTGCAAGGCAGCAGACAAAATAGAAAAGGAAGGGCTGTTTCATGTATCAGGCTGAATTTGAAAACATAAAAGTGAGCGGCAAAGATAGCACCCCAAACAGTCTATCAAGATTTTGTCCAAATTAATTTTGACTAATTTTTGACATGACGCCCCGGGCGTGTCGCAGCGGAAAACCAGGTGCGAGGCGTCTCAAATTTTCACCGCAGAGGCGCGGAAATGCAGAGGGACACCTGCGTTTACTTCCCGAACAACGCCCTCGGCGCTTTGTACTTTTTCACCCACACCTCCACAGGCGCCTTACTTACGCCGATGCTGTAAGCCAATACCGACCACTTGCCGTTTTTGTATTGGAGCAGCCCGATGGCGTTGTCGGTAAAATAGGCGGCTTTGTGCTCCATGGCGTAGTCGGTCAGGCTGTACGGGATGGCGCCGCCGTCGGCCAGCAAGGGGCGGGCGCTGATGTAGGCAAAATCGGCGCTGGTTTTGTAGGTGCCGGGCGCCAGTTTTGTGGCTGTGCGCAGTTTTTTCCCTACCGAGTTGTTCAGCGCTTCAAAGGCGGTCTTTTTGCGTATCCACTTCGCGCCTTTGATGGCCTCGGCGATACTCGTGTTCACTTCGCTGCGCATGCCCATGCCCGTTTGTCCGACGGTTTTCAAAGGGATTTTTTCGGGTATGACCGGTTTGGCGAGCAACACATTTTGCAACTCTTTTCGCAGGTTTTCCAGCACCACCTTTTTGCCGTTGAGTAGTACTTCACCGTTTTTCTTCAAGGTGACCGAAGGAATAGAGGTTTTGGCCGAAGCAGGCTTTGCGGCAGCGTTCGAAGTGTCGGAAGTTTTGCCCTTCAGTTCGGCAATCAGGTCTTCGTACATATCCCGGATGGCGCCGCCGTTACCCGACATGCAGCCTTGCGTTTCGATGCCGGGCAGGTCCTTTTCGCCGGCGCGTATCATGTTGAGCAAAACCGGGCGAATGGCCGCCTTGAGCGCTTCGTAATCTTTAATGGGCCGGCCTGCAAATTCGAGGTTACCGCGCTCGTCGCAACCGACTAACAAGGCGCCCCGGGTTCCACCGGTATAGCCGGCAGGCAGCAAGGCATAGCAGGCCTGCGGATACCCGGTAGTGCCTGCACCGCTTTCGCCGATCAATTTGCAACCGAGCACAAAGCGTTTGTTGCCGAACCCGGAGGCTTTCATTTCCATAAATCCGCAGTCGAGCAGGTTGTCTTGCGAGGATTTTCGTCCGCTGAACACGTTGATGAGCAGGTTAATATCCTTGTCGGCCAGTTTGCCGAATTGTTTTCTGGAAAATTTCAGTCCCTCGAAACGCGCAATGCGGTTGTTGCCTGTCAACTCGATATTGTGGTCCAGCACCGGCATCATGCCGATTTCGTCGCGATCCTGAGCGCTCAGCGGCTCGCCGTTGAACATGGCCGATACGATGACCGTCTCCTTGCGGCTCCGGAGCGTTTGATTCACCTTTGGACTGTTGCTCACCTCGATTTCAAACGTGGGAATTACGATGGAGTCGCCGTCCACTTCGTAAAAATCCGGCACCATGCCGCCGCCGGTACCCGGCGGTGGTGTTTGCGCCCGGAGTTTGGCCAGCGTGCCTAATTCTTCATACGGGATGATCATTTGTGTAGAGCCGATGGCGTAGGGGCCGACTTCGTACACGAGGTAGTGGAAATAAATGCCGTCCTCCACGAGGCCATAGTTTTGCGCCAGTTCAAAGGGCATGGTAGCGTCAAACTCGAATGACTCAATGCCGTCCGTCGGACTGAAAAGGTCGGTACGCGTTTCCCGGAATTTCTTCTCCGCCAATGTTTTGAGGGCGGTTTTGTTGGTCACTAAGTGGTCCCA
This sequence comes from Saprospiraceae bacterium, assembly GCA_016787285.1. GTDB lineage: Bacteria > Bacteroidota > Bacteroidia > Chitinophagales > Saprospiraceae > M3007. The sequence continues at coordinate 8,821 of JAEUUV010000224.1, forward strand.
GGTGAGTTTTATACCCGTCAGGGCGTCGAAGGTGGCGACCGCAGCGGTCGGACTCCCATGCGCGCCGCCCTGGTAGGTGTACCCTGTGATTTCGAGGGTCAGGTACCTGCCGTCGTTGAGCAACACCCGGTACCCACTCTCGGCCACCCATCCGCCTGCCATTATCGAGCCGCCGGATTCTTCGGCAAACTTTCGGTGCTCGTCAAAAAAGAGTTTGGCGGCAGCCTCCACGCCGGCGGCGGCAGGTGTTGTGGCATCGGGCGAAGGCGCCAGAATACTGCTCAGGTAACGCGTAGCCCACAGGTTTACGCTTTTTTTCAGGGCATCACTTCCTTGTTCGATCGTGGGCCAGGAGAGGTCGAGACGGGCGCAATTGGTGCGCGACGTGTCGGGGCGGTCGCAGTCGGTGCCGCTTTGTTGCTGCAATTGCAGGCTGCCGACCGTGACGACCTGAGGCGGCACGGGTGCGTTCCGGCAGGAAAAGAAAAGACTCAAAAGGAGCAGGCAGGCGAACGAGAAGGATGTTTTTTGCACGAAATTAAAGTGTTTGAGAAGCGACAGCCTCGAACCCGTTTTGACCCTGGGATGCGAAAACGAAGCGTTTTGAGTTCGACGCAGCAGTTCCGCAGTCAAAACAGGCATGAGACAACCCCCTTCCGGCGATTGAATAATGCAGTGAATTACAGAAAATTACATGAGCGGGGAGCCGACGCAAACGTACGGCGCCGGATACATAAAAACAAATTGCCAAAAAGCGAGGCTCAGGCCAACCACCGTCCCAGCACCGGTATCTCCTTCCGGTGCAGCCAGGCCAGTACGGCGCTTCCGGCAAATACCACCAGCGCCAGTCCGAACAGCAACCCGCCGTCGCCCTGCACTTCGATTCCAAGCCGGGTGAAGTGCGCCATGATGGCGCCGCTGATAACCCCGAGCGCGCTCACGGCGCCGATGGCCACCGTGCGCGGCCAAAGCAGCAGTATCGCTACTATCAATTCAGCAATACCCGATCCGATCCGCCCCCAGGGTTCGGCGCCAAGGGTCTGAAAAATGTACACGCTTTCCGGCGCTGCCGAAAACTTGAAATACAGTGTCTGAAGCAAAATGGCGGCTACGACGAGCCGAAGCACGAGAGACAAGACGGAGGACTTGGATAGATCAGCCATAGCACCGGTATAAATTTAGGGTGCTAAAGGTATGCAGAAACCGCCAGAAAAATTCATGCAGAGGTGGCAGCTATCCGCAAACGACACAAAAATTTAACAAACACTTAAACTACCTGGCCAATCCGGGTGTTGCTCCGTAGGCTTTACCTTTACCCCCCATTATTCGACCGTCTGCATGGAGGAGAAAAAGAAGATACTACTTATCACAGGTTCGCCCAACCAAACCTCACAGATGCACCAGATCGCCTCTTGTCTGGAGCACGATTTCGATTGCTTTTTCACGCAGTTTTACCCCGACACCCCTTGGGAGAAATTTGCCCTTTGGGCAAATCTGATGGAGCAAACCATCATGTCGGGGCATTTCAAGGCCAAAGCCGACCGCTACCTGCAGGAACATAACTTGCGCGTGGACTACATGGGAAAACAGAACCGCTACGATCTCGCCGTGCTGTGTTCCGACCTGATCGTACCGCGCAAACTGCGCAAGGGGAAAACCATCTGGGTGCAGGAAGGCATGACCGACGAAGTAACCCCCTGGGCGCGTTTTGTGCAGAAATCGCGCATCATCCCCCGATACTTTGCCATGAGCACGGCGCTGAACGGTTCGTCCAACCTCTGCGACCTGTACTGCGTGGCCTCCGAGGGCTACAAGGATTATTTCACCAATATGGGCACCGCCCGCGACAAAATCGTGGTGACCGGAATGCCCAATTTCGACAATGTCCGGCTACACCGGAACAATGATTTTCCTCACCGGAATTATGTGCTGGTAGCTACCTCCGACATTCGCGAGTGTTTCAGGCCTGACGACCGCATCGGGTTTTTACACAAGTGCAAAGAGATCGTGGCCGGCAGGCTCGTAATTTTCAAACTGCACCCGAACGAAGTACGCGAACGCGCCATCGGGGAAATCAAGTCGGTGTTCGGCGACGACGCCCGCATTTACACCGAGGGCAACTCCAACGATATGATCGCCAACTGCTGCGAACTGATTACCCAGTTTTCCACCCTCGTGTACGTCGGCATCGCACTGGACAAAAAAGTGCATTCCTACTTTGATCTGGATATGCTGTACCGGCTGGCTCCGGAACAAAACGGCGGCACTTCCGCCTTGCAGATCGCAGAACTGTGCCGCCGGTTTATTCACTTCGATGGCGACGGGCCTGCGTTTGCGCGCAGCCTCAGGCGCCGGAAAACCTTTGAGTTGGCGTGAAAAAAATCGTCACTGTCGTACAAGCCCGCACCGGTTCCTCGCGCCTGCCCGGCAAAGTATTGCTGGACCTCCTCGGCCAACCGCTCCTGCTGCGCATGCTGGAACGTGTACGAGCGGCATCGCCGGCCGGCATCGTCGTCGTAGCCACCACGACCGACCCTTCCGACGACCCCATCGAAGCACTCTGTGCCCAACATGGCGTGCCCTGCTACCGGGGTAGTGTCCACGACCTGCTCGACCGGCACTACCAGGCCGGGCTGTTGTTCGGCGCCGATGCCGTGGCGAAAATTCCTTCCGACTGTCCGCTCATTGACCCTGCGGTCATACACCGGGTTTTTCAGTTTTTTCTGGAAAACAACTTCGACTACGCCGGCAACCTCCACCCGGCTACATACCCCGACGGCAACGACGCGGAAATCATGTCCATGCCCGCCCTGCACAAAGCCTGGACGGAAGCCGGGCGACCGCTCGAACGCGAGCACACCACACCGTATTTTTGGGAAAACCCGCACCTGTTTTCCGTCGGAAACATAACCTGGGAAACCGGTCTTGACTATTCCATGAGCCACCGCTGGACAATTGACTATCCCGAAGATTTTGCTTTTATCCGAACGGTTTACGAACATTTGTACCCGAAAAACCCGCATTTCAGCCTGCAGGATATTCTTGACCTGACCGATCAGCACCCCGATATTTTTGCCCTGAACAGCCGATACGCCGGGGTGAACTGGTACCGTAACCATCTGGATGAATTGAAAACCGTGACTGCCGAACAGACAAAACAACTATGCACATCCACGAACTAAAAGCCCGCTCCCTGCGCGTACGCGAGCACATCCTGCACCTGTCCACCGACGGCGGCTGCTTCACCGGCGCCTCCCTGTCGTGCACCGACATGCTCGTGTTCCTGTACTCCGGTTTCCTGCGCGTACAGCGCGACCGCCTCGACGATCCCGACCGCGATTTTCTGCTGCTGTCCAAAGGCCACGACGTGCCCGCCCTGTACGGCACCTTTGCCGAAATCGGCTGGATCGAAAAAGAGCGCCTGCAAAACCACCTCAGCCCACACGACTCCATCTACTGGCACCCCAACCGGAACATTCCCGGCATCGAGTTTCACTCCGGCTCGCTCGGCCACCTGCCCGCCGTGGGGCTGGGTATCGCGCTCGACTGCAAACTGCGCGGCAAACAAAACCGCGTGATCGTGGTGACCGGCGACGGCGAACTGGACGAAGGTTCCGTGTGGGAAACCCTGCTCGTGGCCTCTGCCCACAAGGCCAACAACCTGACCATCGTGGTGGACCGCAACCACTTCCAGGCCAATGTGCGCACCGAGGAACTGATCCCGCTCGAACCGCTGGCAGACAAATTTGAGGCCTTCGGCTGTGCCGTCGCCCGCATGGACGGCCACGATTTCGGGCAGATGCAGGAGACGTTCAGCCGCCTGCCCTTCGACCCCGAAAAACCGAGCGTCATCATTGCCGACACCGTGCGGGGCAAGGGCGTGCCCAGCATTGAGGCGCGTGCCGACCGCTGGTTTTGCAATTTCACCCACGAGGAAGTGGACGCGCTCGTGCGCGAACTGCACGGCGAAGCCCAGGCCGACCTCACTTCCGAAACCCTGACCGTACGCTAAGCACCCATGAATTATCAGGAACTGATCAAACAAACCGCGCTCGCCGACGAGCGCATCGTGGTGATGACCGCCGAAAACCGCGCCGTTGTCCGCGAACTGCCGCCCGTGCTTGGCCCGCGCTTCATTGACGTAGGCATCGCCGAACAAACCATGATCGGCGCTGCCGCCGGCCTGGCCCTGCGCGGGCGCATTCCCATCTGCCACGCACTGGCGCCGTTTCTCATCTACCGCGCCTACGAGTTCGTGCGCACCGACGTGGGCATCGCCCATCTGCCGGTCAAACTGAGCAGCTGGATCGCCGGCTTCCTGTCCGACGGCAACGGCCCCACCCACCAGGCCATCGAGGACGTGGCGCTCATGCGCGGCATCCCGGGCATGACGGTGTTTTGCCCTGCCGACGAGGCCGATATGCTGGCCATGCTGCCCGCCGTATGGGCTTCGCCCGATCCGGCGTACGTGCGGCTCATCATTCGGAAAACGGATTTTCAGCACGCGCCTTTCCAGATCGGCAAGGCCGAGGTGGTGTCCAAAGGCGCCGACGTGACCTTGCTCGTGTACGGGTATCTCTTTGAAGAAGCCCGCCAGGCGGCAAAACTTTTGGAAAACAAAGGTCTGAGCGTCGGTCTGGTCAATATGCGCAGCCTCAAACCCGTGGACGAACAGGCCATCCTGGATGCCGCCTCCGGTTCCAAACGTTTGGTCACCATCGAAGACCACCTGCTGACGGGCGGTCTGTACAGCATTGTGGCCGAAACCCTGCTGCGCCACCGCCAAACCGCCGACGTGCTCCCGCTTGCCCTTCGGGAAAAGTGGTTTAAACCCGGCCGGCTGCCGGAAGTGCTCGAATACGAAGGTTTTACGCCCGAAAAAATTGCCCGAGCCATATTGTCGGACGACCTGCAATAAGCGCCCGTCCCTTGCGTCCGCTCTACGAGGGTTTTGCAAACGGCCCTCCCCTCGTAGAGCGGACGGATTCCTTCAGAATGACAAAGGGGAAATCGAATCAATCGAATCAATCGAATCAATCGAATCAATCGAATCAATCGAATCAATCGAATCAATCGAATCAATCGAATCAATCGAAAATATGCCTAACACCGTTTCATTAAACGCCAACTACCCCGACATCACC
>JAEUUV010000306.1 GCA_016787285.1 Saprospiraceae bacterium
ATCGGCCTACCGCGACCCGGCGCGGCGCGAGTTTCTGAGAAACTGCCTGCAAGCCTGGCAAGCCGACGGCGTGCTGGCGCGATTTGCCCTTCGCACCGACAAAGGCCGCGTCGGTCTGATGGTGGGTTTGCTGGAAGACGATACGCTCATCTACCATACCCCGACCTTTCACCCCGACTGCGCGCATGTGAGTCCGGGGCGGGTACTGATCTACTACATCACCCAGTGGATGGCCGAAAACGGCCTGAGCCGGCTCGATTTCGGCGACGGCAACGAGCCGTACAAATACTATGTAGCTTCCAAAGACCAGGTGCTGCGGCGGATTTTCCTTTCACGGAAATCCAACCTGCGGTTTATCCTGAAAACCCGCTTCATCAAAGCCGTACGCGAAAACCCGGCGATTTTTCAGGTGTACCAAAACAAAATCAAGCCCATGTACCGCAACCTGAAATGGCGGGTATCGGCTTTGTTTTCCACTACACTCTGCCTCAACTGCCTGGACTTTTTTATAGCCGACGAACAGACTTTTCTCTTCCTCGCCGGGTGATAAAATCGAATCAATCGAATCAATCGAATCAATCAAAACAATCGGATCAATATGAACACCATTAATGCTGCAAAAGACAAGCAGGTCTGGAATTCCTCCAAAGTGATTGATGTGTACACTACGGTGGCCCAACTACAAAAGCCGGAACAGACGATCCTTAACTTGTTGCGCGACCGCCTGCCGTTCATGCGCATGCTTGATCTGGGCATTGGAGGGGGCCGTACCACGGTACATTTCGAACCGCTGGTTTACGAATATCTCGGTTCGGATTACGCCGAAAACATGGTGGAAGCCTGTATCAAGCGTTTCCCCAATGTCGGCGAACGTACCCGGTTTGAGGTGGTTGACGCCACCAACATGGTCGGTGTGCCCGACAAGTATTATGATCTCATTCTGTTCAGTTTCAACAGTATTGACTGTGTGGCGCCCGAAGACCGGAACAAAGTCTTCCAGGAAGCGCTTCGGGCAGGCAAGCCCGGCGGCTATTTTGTGTTTTCCAGCCACAACCTGCGCTACCTGCGCACCATGTACCGGCTCAAGTGGTACAAAAAACCGAATGAACTGCTGTACCAGTTTTACCGTACCGCGAAGTTGATTTACCACAACGGCTTGCCCGGCAAATACGACCGGAACGACTTCGCGGTTATTCGCAATGGTATCGAGCACTTTTCGCTCAACATCTACTATTCCAAGCCGGAGTATCAGGTCAAAGTCCTGAAGCAGATGGGGTTTCAGAGCGTTCGCGCTTTTTCATACAAAACGGGGCAGGAGATACCGCTTAGCCAATTAAACTCGGTGACAAAAGATGCCTGGATTCATTACCTGTGCGAAATTTAGCGCCTGAAAACATGATATCCAGGCCGACGACCTTTTCTTTAATCCAAAGCATTTGACAATCAAAATCTTGACACGCAATGGCAATCGAATGCAACGTTGCCCACGGAATGCCGGACAACATCTTCTGGGAAAACTTCAACGAACTCTGGAAAAACAGTGCCGACCGCTCGCCATTCAAGTCGCCGCATATCCTGCGGTATTTCGCCGGATTGGTTCAAGGCAACCTGACGGTATTTCAGTTGCGGGTAGATCACGAACTCCGGGGCGCCATTCTGCTGAAGGAAGATGGTCGCACGCTTACCTTCCTGAGCGACCTGAAAACCGATGTGAATTTCTTTGTGCTGGATCGCCTGTGCACAGCAGTTGAGGAAAAGCAGTTCTTTGAATTTTTCTTTTCCACCATCAAACACAACAGGTGGTCGGTGGTACTGAACAACCAGCCCTCATGGGCGCACTACATGCCGGCGCTCCTGGTAGCCGGCAGAGCAAGCGGCCTGTTCTGGGCCAACTTTCCCTATTCCGTGTGTCCGGTACTGGAGGCCGATAGTCCGCAAGCGCTTTTCGAGCGGGTGCAAAAAGGGCACAAGTTCAAGTACTACGCCAGCCGCTTGGCCAAAATGCCGGGCGTTTCCTTCGAGGTATTTGACGACGACACCGACTTGGAAGCATGGACGCAGGCCTATTGCCGGGCGCATATCAAACGCTGGAAGGGTACCCCTACCCCCTCTGATTTTCAAGATTCCAAGCGGCGCACTTTTCTGTTCAATTGCCTGAAAGCCTGGAATCAGGACGGCGTGCTGGTGCGCTTTTCCATACATGCCCCGGAAGGGCGGGTCGCTTTTGTCATCGGTTTGCTCGAAGCCCGGTCGCTGGTATTTCACGCCACCACGTTCGATCCAGCCTACGGCAAATACAGCCCTGGCAAGGCGTTGATCCACTTCATTGCGTCGTGGATGGTGGGC
>JAEUUV010000341.1 GCA_016787285.1 Saprospiraceae bacterium
CAAGAGTATATGGCGCTTGTGGCGAAGCCGGCAGGGCACCTATTACTGGCGCAATTTAACCGAAATTTATACCTATGACCCCGCATCGGGCGCCCACAGTATGGTGGCTTTTCCCGGTTTGCAACAGGCCTGGAAACGGGACATGTACTTTGACGAGGATGGCACCATTTGGCTATTGAGTACCCATAAGACAAGTTCGGCAGAGACCCTGGCGGCGTATGGAGCAGACGGGAGTTTGAAACATCGTTACGAGTTTGACATCAATGTATCCTACTATTCGCTGCTCAAACGCACACACGACGGCAACTTTTGGATCATCGAGGCAGGCCCCGCACTAAGTTGCTTCGATAGCAGGTCAAACCAAATCAGGCGTTTTGATTACAGCCACCTGTTTGGAGAAAAGGCGTCACAGGTGCAGCCTCTTGCTTTTGCACAAGACGGCAATGGAGATTTTTGGATCGGCACCCAGCAGGGCTTAGTCAAATGCGATATGCGCACCGGAAGTCCCCGGTTCCGGTTGATGCAAACGGATCCCGGCAACCCGCAGGGACTTAACCACAACACCATCGCGTGTTTGCTGCCCGACCCTGTAAAACCAGGCGAACTGCTGTGGATCGGCACCAAAGGAGGGGGTATCAACCGCCTCGACATCCGAAGCGGCAATGTGCGGCATTTCACCACAGCAGACGGCTTGCCCGACATGGTGGTGTACGGCATTTTGCCCGGCAATGAGCAGGCCGCCGAGGGGCTTTCCAGTTTTTGGTGCAGTACCAATCGCGGTTTGGCCAAATTGGTCTTCCCCGAACCCTTATCAAATGACGAAAAACCCGTGATCACGGTTTTTTCGGCCGCCAAGGGCTTGCAAGGCAGCGAGTTCAACACCCAGTCATTTTTCAAGGCCACCGACGGCGAGTTGTTGTTCGGCGGCGTCAACGGCTTGAACCATTTTTACCCGGAGGCCGTGTTGCCCGATACGTCAAGGCCGCCGGTGTTCATCGTGGGCATTTTAATCAACCATGAATCCCTCAACCTGGAAAAACGCGGGCTAAAAACCTCGCTGGATTGCCTCCGGGAACTCCAACTTGACTATGACGAGAACAACGTCTCGTTTGAATTTGCCGCACTGGATTTCACGGATCCTGCTCAAAACCGATACCGGTATCGTTTGGTAGGCGTTGACGACGACTGGGTCGAAACCAAAGGCGCTCGCTTTGCGCATTTTGCCCATTTAGCCCCCGGGCACTATGAATTTCGGGTACAGGGCAGCAATGGCGAAGGCGGTTGGCAGGAGGCGCACAACCCCGTAGTCGTCGTCGTGCACCCGCCCTGGTATCGCTCCAACTGGGCTTATTTTTTCTATGCCTTGTTGCTGACCTGGGGGGCCTGGCGGGCCTACCAATTCCAGATACAACGTGTAAAAGTGCGGGAACAATTAGCCTTTGAGCAACGGGAGACGGAGCGTGTAAAAGCGGTAGAACAATTAAAAACCAATTTTTTCAGCAATGTAACGCACGAGTTTCGCACACCATTGACGCTGATGATTGAACCGTTGCGGCTTATTTTGCAAAAAACCAAAGACCCGGAAGTGCTGGAAAATGCGCGCCTCGCGGAGCAAAGCAGTCAAAAACTGCTCGGGCTTGTCAACCAGTTGCTGGATATGAGCAAACTTGAAAGCGGCCAGATGAGCCTCGAATTGCGCTGTGGCAATTTCGTGGAAACCGTGCGCGACGTCTTCGAACGCTTTTTGCCCTTAGCCGAAAAACGCGGCATTAAATTGACACTCCGCAGCGGGAATTCAGCCGGGTCTGAAAAACTGGCCGGCGTAATCTATGACGCAAGTAAAGTGGAATTGGTGCTGAACAACCTGATTTCCAACGCCCTGAAATTTACTCCTGAAAACGGCCGGGTTGAGGTATCGCTGGCCGTAGCTGCGTCTGCGCCCGATTCCACAAAACCCGAAACTCCGCAGATCCGCCTGCAGGTAAAAGACACGGGCATCGGCATACCGCAGGAAGCCTTAGGCAAAATTTTTGAACGATTTTATCAGGTGGACGGCTCGAACACGCGCGTGGCCGAAGGTACGGGCATCGGCCTGGCCCTTTCAAAAGAACTGGCCGAACTCATGGGCGGGGGTATTCTGGCCGAAAGCCCGGTGGAGGGCAAAGGCTCGACGTTCACGTTTTGGTTGCCGGCATCGCCCGGCCCGCTTTCCCAAACCGGACAGGAGGAACGGGCCGGCGATCCCGTCACCGCTCCTGCTCTAATGGCGGAAAAGGCGCCGGGAGCGGAGACACCCCTCGTGCTGGTCATCGAGGACAACGCCGAGTTGCGCCGGTTTATCAAAAACTCGATTGGCGAAGGCTGGCAAGTTATCGAAGCCGCCGACGGCGAAGAGGGCCTGAAACGCGCGTTCGAACTGCTGCCCGAACTCGTGATCTCAGATGTAATGATGCCACGCAAAGACGGCTTCGAGGTGTGCGATGCGTTGAAAAACCACGAACTCACCGCGCACATCCCGGTTATTTTACTGACAGCCAAATCAGCGCTTGAGTCCAAAATCAAGGGACTTCGCAGGGGTGCAGACGATTACTTAGCCAAGCCTTTCCACACCGAAGAACTGCTGGCCCGCATGGAAAATTTGGTGGAAACACGCCGCCGCTTGCGCGAACGTTATAGCCGGAGCGCCGCCGCTGTTCCTGCTGAAGAGTCTGCCGGCGAGGGGGCATTCCCGACCGACCTTGATCGGGATTTTATGCGCCGTTTTATCCTCACCCTGGAGCAACACCTGTCGGACGAAAATATCGGCGTGGAGGAACTCGCCCAAAAAATGTTGATCAGCCGGGTGCAGCTGTACCGAAAACTGAAGGCGCTCACCAATCAGAGCGTTACGGATTTTGTGCGCGATTATCGTCTCGACCGCGCTATGGCCATGCTCAAAGAACGCAAGGGTATGGTTTATGAAGTGGCTGCCGGAGTAGGTTTTAGCAGTGAGAGCTATTTTTCGCGTGCCTTCAAAGAGCGATTCGGTATTTCCCCCGGCCAGGTCGTGTAACCACAGGGCATCTGCCTGTAACATGGAGGCATGTTTGCCTGAAATGTAACCGCAGAGCATGATTTTGAAACAGCAGGGCATCATATCCGCTGCCGAATGACTCCAATTTTGAGGCATCATTGATTGCCTTTTTTACCATGCAGCATTTACTATCTTTTCAATCTGCCGTCGTGCACGACTTTGGTCAGCCCTTTTCAGGAACACAGAAAATGAGACCGGCGGAACATCTTCAGCACTACCGCCCCTATTTGACCCAACTCTTTGGCGAACTGACGGATGCTCAATTGCAGCAAGTGTTCTCGGTGGCCAGGATTCAGCATTTTGAGACAGGGCAATTTGTTTTTCGACAAGGCGATACCGACAATGCCCTGTACATTGTCTTGTCGGGTCGGCTCCGGGTGGTGCAACATTCCGGGGCAGGTACCCAAATTTTAGGTGATGTGGCTGCGGGCGAACCCGTGGGCGAGTTTGCCCTCTTTACCAAAGACCCGCGCACCGCTTCGGTAGTGGCTATTCGAAAATCGCTTGTTTTGCAGCTCTACGAGGCAGATTACAAAGCCCTGGTGACAGACAATCCACACTTTGCCTACAACTTGCCCCAATTCGTCATCAATCGAATGCGGCGCAAAACGTTTCAACACCAATTGGGGGCTGCCCCCAAAAACGTGGCGGTGATCAAACTGCAACCCGACCATGATTTTTCAGGCTGGACAGACGACATGAAGCAGGAACTCGCTGAGATGGGCGTGCCGGTCACCGTATACGATGCCGAAAGCCGGTCAAGCGAAGATCAGCACACCATTTTTGAGGAAATGGAGAACAGCGAGGGATTGAACATCCTCGTGTGCGACGAGGCCCACACGGCATGGGCAAACCAGTGCCTCACCTATTGCGATCTGGTGGTTGTGGCCACCGAATTTTACGCGTCGAGCAACTTGTATGCGATCGAGCAGAAGTTGAACATCTACAGCGAAAACATACTCAACAAAAAAATCTATTTGCTGCTGCTGCATCCTGAAAACGCGCCCTCCCCTGCCCACACGCAGCGCTGGCTTGCGAAACGCCCGGTCAATCTGCATCTGCATGTGCGCAAGCACAATGCCCGCGATATTCGGCGTTTTTGCCGCATCATCACGCATCAGGCCATAGGCCTGGTGTTGGGCGGCGGCGGCGCAAAAGGCGCTGCGCACGTGGGCGCCGCAAAAGCCATGATGGAAGCAGGCATTGAGTTTGATTTTGTCGGTGGCACCAGCGCCGGAGCCTTGTACGGCATGGGTTTGACGGTTACTGATTTTGACTTTCCCAAAGTACGCAACTTCTGCCAGCATGGCGTGGATTGCAAGGTTACCTCCAACGATTATCATTTCCCGTTTTTGTCCTTGATGCGGGGAAAAAACATGCGGAAATACCTGAAAAGCATGCTTGAAGATGTACACCTGGAAGATTTTTGGGTGAACACGTATTGTGTGTCCACCGATTATTCGGCAGCATCCATAAAAGTACATGACAGGGGCTTGGCAAGACAAAAAGTAGAAGCCAGCATTGCCATTCCGGGGGTTTTTCCTCCGGTAATTATTGACCGTCATTTGCATGTGGACGGTGGCGTGTTGGACAACTTGCCCATCGAAGCCATGTATGAAAAACCCGTGCGCCATGTCATTGCAATTGCCTTGTCGGCTCAATCACCGCGCGTAGTGGACATCAAAACCATCCCCTCGGCGTGGGAAATATTTTTGAACCTGTTTACCAAAAAGCACCGGTACCGCTTGCCCAAAATGCCCGCTTTGCTGATGAACGCTCTGACATTGAACAGTGTGCAGCGGCAAGAGGTGTCGAAAAAGCAGGTTTCCATGTACGTAGAAATGGACTTGCGCGCCTATGGGTTGCTCGACTGGTCGAAATGGAAAGACGTAATCGAGCAAGGTTACCAACAAACCCGGGCGCTCCTGAACGATATGCCACCAGCCGAGCAGTTTTGGAAACGATAAGTGCTCAGGAACGTGTGCTCGGCGCATGGAGTGGCGGCGCAGCAGGTGGTGCTGGTGGAGTGATGCGATTTTTCCGTACACGGGTTTGAATAAGACCCGGTAAAAAGAATGCTGCAAAACGCGGATTTCAACGGGTTTTTCTCCGGTGAGTCTGCGTTTTGCAGCATTCTTTTTATCCATACGGCATGGCCTATATTTGCGGCCATCATGCACGCCCGCTTTGCCTTACTTCTGTTGTGGTGGCTCCTGCCGAGCATGGCGGCTTACGCCCAATCCCCGCAATACGAGACCATTACCGTCAACGACGGCCTCTCGCAGGGCATGGTATACGACATCTTGCAGAGCAGGGACGGCTTCATCTGGATCGCCACCAAGGACGGGCTGAACCGCTACGACGGCGCCCGTTTTGAGGTGTTTTCACCGGATCCGTTCAATGCATTCTCCATTAGCGGTAGCGAGGTAACCAACTTGTTTGAGGATCGCAACGGGTTAGTTTGGGTAAGCACGCCCGGCCAACTGGAGGTATTTGACCCCGATAGCAGGCGCTTTTTTCATGTGATGCATGAAGGGCAACCGGTATCCGGCCGAGGGTATGCTTTTTTGGCAGAAACACCGGACGGCGCCGTTTGGCTTACCGATGATTCCCATATCTGGAAAATAACCGTACCGGAAGGTTTGCTGGAAAAAGCCGTGACAACCGGCAACGCCGGCATAAAACCTACCTGCAAACACATTGCTCTGCAGCGTGCAGACGGAGGATCGGGATCACCGCTGCGGGCGACAAGAATTTTCTACACCCAAAGTCAAAAATTGCTGATCGGCACCAACCAGGGACTGTTTCGTTTCGACCCCGCTGCGGAAAAGGTTTTTCCCGAATACAGCAATCCGAATGTGGCGATTCGGGGTATTGCCGAAAACAAGGCCGGCGAAATTGTGATCATAGGCAAACTGCCTTCCGAACAAAAAATCTGGATTTGGATATCCGGATCCAACATCAGGGAATTGATTGACACTTCCACTCCGGTTTATCCGCGCGCCGTTTTTTCGCTTGATGCTGCGGGCTATTTGTGGACATTTCGGGGGAAAGCCATTCAAAAATGGCAGGTATCTGCTTTTTTTAACCAAGGCAAACCCGAACTGGAGGTACGTACCGATGCCGCTTTACTGGAGGACAAATACGCCTATTGCACCAGGTTTCTGTTCGATCAAAGCGGGGTGGTCTGGATCGGTACCAGTGGCTTCGGCATGATCAAATTGAATGAAACGGCGCCGATATTTAAAACCTGCCTCCCGGATGTTACACAACGTATCGTGGTGGAAACTCCCGACGGAGGCTTCTCCGGCATCGAATCGCCCCAGGTAAAATACCGCTCCAAAACCTTTGACCAGCAAGTCCCCAACACGGATTATTACGGCAACTTCCACCCGTTTGACAACAATTCCGTAGGGCGCCTTGCCGTATGCTTCGATAAAGCCGGCAACGGATGGTCGTCGAGCCGCGACGATTCCCTCCTGTACCGAATGGATGCCGGGACGAAATCCCTGAAAGCGTTTCCCTGGCGTGGCGTCGGGTTGTTGTGCGACCGTACGGGCGCCCTGCTGAGCGTGGAAGAAAACGGCTTGCGCAAATTTGATCCCCGGACAAATACCAGCCGGGAGTATCTGTTCGACAAACCGCAGAAAAGAGTTTCCGAGTATTCCCACTACCTGTTCGAGGATGCTGATGGCGCAATCTGGATATTCGGCTTCGAGGGATTGACCAAAGCCACCCCGGAAAATGCAGGCTACCGCTTCGAGTATTTCAGAAACAACCCAAACAACCGGTCCTCAATCAGCAGCAACATTGTGCTCAGCGTAGCCGACGACCCGCTCGAACCCCGGCGATACCTCTGGGTAGGCACCAAGTCCGGCGGACTCAACCGGCTCGACAAACAGACGGGGCAATGGAAACACTACAAAAAGGAACAAGGCTTGCCCGACAATGTCGTGTACGGCATTGTGGCCGAAGGCGCCGGCACACCCGGAAGGAGGCCCTTTATCTGGCTGAGCACCAACAGGGGCTTGTGCCGCTTCCATGTCCGTACGGGAACAACCAAAAATTTTACGGCTGCCGACGGCTTGCAGGACAACGAGTTCAACAGTTCCAGTTACCTGAAAGCCCGGGACGGCGCCATGATTTTCGGCGGCGTAAAAGGCCTGACTGTGTTCCATCCCGACAGTTTGCGCCTCAACGGGCACTTGCCGCTAACCCATATCGTCGGTCTGCAGGTCAACAACCGGAAGTTTGAACTTTCAGGCAAACACTCCATCACCCTTTCTCACGACCAAAACCTGCTCACGTTTGATTTTGCGGCGCTCGAATTCACCAATCCCGCGCAAAACCAGTACCGCTACCAGCTTGTGGGTGTGGACAAAGACTGGGTGCCGCTGGGCAACAATAACAGCATCCAGTTCGCCAACCTTGCCCCCGGAACCTACACCTTCAAGGTGCTGGGCAGCAACAACGACGGCGCCTGGAGCGAGCAGCCCGCTGAACTCCGGTTTGTCATTCGCCCGCCCTGGTGGGCTTCCTGGTGGGCATACCTGCTTTACCTCGCGCTGGCCACCGCCGGTATCTGGTGGTATTATCAGTACCTGCTTCGCCAACGGTTTGCCGAGCAGGAACGTCTGCGTCTGCGCGAACTGGACGATTTCAAAAACCGGTTTTTTACCAACATCACCCACGAATTCCGAACGCCGCTGACGGTGATTTTGGGTATGAGCGAACGTGTGCTGAACGACGAGGCAGCCCAAAGTCGCCCTGCTACGATTGCCCATCCCATCGCCCTGATCAAGCGCAGCGGCGAAAACCTCCTGAGACTCGTCAACCAGATTCTCGACCTGGCCAAGCTGGAGTCGAAAACCCTGAAAATGAATTATATTCAGGGCGATATCCTGACGTACATCAAGTACATCGCCGAAAGTTTGCACTCGCTGGCAAACGCCCAAAACCTGATGCTTCGGGTCGAAAGCGAGCAGACCAAAATCGTGATGGATTACGACCCCGAGCGTTTTTTGCAAATTATCCACAACCTGCTGTCCAACGCCATCAAGTTTACGCCCTCCGGCGGCAAGGTGGTCTTGCGGGCTACCATAGACCAGGCAGGTTTGAAAAACCGGCCAAGTCTGAATCTCACCGTCACCGACTCCGGCGCAGGTATTCCGGCAGAGGAGTTGCCGCATCTGTTCGAGCGGTTTTTTCAGGCAAAAAACCAGGAACAGGCCAAGGCCGGCGGTACGGGTATTGGCCTGTCCCTGACCCGGGAATTAGTCAAAGCCATGGGCGGCGAAATCTCTGTGGAAAGCACGGTGGGTGTGGGCACTACGTTTTTGGTGAAGTTGCCGATCCGGAATGCTGAATCAAGCATGATGAAAGATGAATACGTCCCGTTCGATACAACAAGCACCCCATCTCCACAAAATGATTCATCATTCATCATTCATCATTCATCATTACCACAGGTCCTTTTGATCGAAGACAACCCCGACGTAGTGGAATACCTGAGCGTTTGTTTGAAAGCGCACTACGCCCTCGATTTTGCCTACAACGGCCAGGCGGGTATTGAAAAGGCCCTGGAATACATACCCGATCTCATCGTGAGCGACGTGATGATGCCCTTCAAAGACGGCTTCGAGGTAGTGGAAACCCTGAAAAACGACGAGCGAACGAGCCATATCCCCATCATTTTGCTGACGGCCAAAGCGGACGTGCAAAGCCGCCTGGCCGGACTGCGCCGGGGCGCCGATGCCTATCTTTCCAAACCTTTTCACCAGGAGGAGTTGCTGGTGACCGTGGAAAACCTGCTCGACTTGCGCCGAAAATTGCAGGTGAAATACCAGCAGCATGCGCTGGCTCCGGACGTGCACGCGCTGCCGGCAGCCGACCCGGAGGACGGTTTCCTGCAAAAAGTGCGCGCCGTCATCGAAGCCTACTATTCGGATGAAGATTTCGGTCTTCCGCAGCTCTGCCAGATAATCGGCATGAGCCGCTCGCAGTTGTTCCGAAAAATGAAGGCCCTGACGGACATCGCGCCCTCCGACCTCATCCGGAAACACCGCCTGAACAAGGCCCGAGCGCTGCTCGAAAGTGGCAGCGTCAACGTATCGGAAGCTGCCTGGCAGACCGGATTTAAAGACGCTTCCTATTTTTCAAAATTGTATCAGGAGGAATTCGG
>JAEUUV010000107.1 GCA_016787285.1 Saprospiraceae bacterium
CGGTACCGAATATGGCGAAAACAGAAACTCCCCATGTCTACTTTTGAGGACAACATCGATAGTTTGAATAAACACTGGATTAAACATTTGATTCTCATGGCCATTAGGGCTGCCTAAAATGGCTAAAGTCGAAGTAAGAGCATGTTGGGGATTTTCTTGCCGGGTCAAAAACGGTTCTTTTTTCGCCATTTTTCACCTTTTTTCAGTTACGTAGCCCCGGCTATGCGCCTTCAAAAACGCGAAAACTGACACAAAAAGCCCTCGTTTTTGACGCCGACAGAAAATTCCCAACATGCTCTAACTGAACCGACACCTGAAATGAAGTACTTTGCGCTCCTCCATATTTTGTTTTTCGCCCTGTCGGCTTGCCGTACAGCCAAAGAAGAATTGACTGCCAACCCCGACCTCCCGCCGCCCTTCAACGGTCCCGGCGTCACCCGCGAGCAGGTAGTGGCTATTGCCACCAAATACGGTTTTCAGGACAGTATCGCACCGGGCTACAAAGCCACAAGGTTCATCGCGCCGTCTGAAGAAGCCTACCCGTTCCTCTCCGAAGAATTCTATGAACACCTTTTCGCCAATTGGCGAAAAGGCCTTGATTCCTGGGAGAGGATTCAACTTCGTCGCCGCACGATCGCTGCCATGCAGACGCTTGAGGAGTATCTGGCGTATGCCAAACAGCATCCCGATGAGTTAAAAATGTGGGATCGTCTCCCGGAAGACGAACGCGAGGCCTTAGGCTGGGAGGCGTTCGCCTGCACGGAAGTTTATGAGGACTTTCGGGAAGAGGTATTAGCCGGCCGAATTTTAGTCTACGTATCCGACGAGGGCACAGTCACCACTACCGATTCGCCGATTGAATCTCCGACGTTCAAAGGTCGCCTGCTGCGCCGGGGCAATTGATCACACCAACACCGTAAAACAACTCCCCTTCCCCACTTCCGATGCCGCGTACAAACTCCCCCGGTGCAGGTGGACGATCTGCCGGCTCAGGCTGAGGCCGATGCCGCTACCCGTTTTTTTGGTGGTGAAGAAGGGCACAAAAATTTGCCCCAGCAGGTCGTCGGGGATGCCCGGCCCGTTGTCGGCCACTGCGATTTCCACCGCGCCTTCCGGGGTTTTGGCTACCGACACCACGAGGCGGGGCTGCTCCGTTTCGGCGAGGGCTTCGAGGGCGTTTTTGACCAAATTGATGAGCACTTGCTCCATCAGGGCCGGATCGAGCGGGATGCTGAGCGCGAGCGCCGGGTAATGTTTCTCGACACGTACCCCTTGCGCCTGAATCGGGGCGACAAACAGCAGCAGCACACGCTCCGCCAGCGCCGCCGGGTCGGTGGGTTCGAACTGCGGCTGCGGGATTTTGGTCAGTTCCCGGTACGTTTCAGTGAAATGCAGCAGCCCCGCACTGCGCCGCTGAATGGCCTGCACGGCCTGTTTGACGGACTCTTGCCGCTCAGGTTCGTTGGCCGCCGGCTCTTGCAGCAGGCTGTTGGTCATTTCCGCCAGCGACACCACCGGCGCCACCGAGTTCAGAATTTCGTGCGTGAGGATGCGGATGAGTTTTTGCCAGGACTCCACCTCCTGGTGCTCCAGTTCGGCGTGGATGTTTTGCAGCACGTACAGGTGCAGCGCCTCGTCGCGGAGTTTCAATATGGTTTTCCGGATGGCCAATTGCAGCATCTGGTTGTTCACGATCAGTTTGACCAGGGTGCGCTCACCGGGGGCGATTTCCCGGAATGCCGCATGCAGCGCCGGGCTGTATTTTTTCACAAACTCCAGATTCGGGAAGTGCGACTTGTGCAGCAACTGCTGCGCGCCCCTGTTCATCAAAACCGTTTTACCCTGCTCGTCGAAGCAAATCAGGCCGGTGTCCACCTGCTCCACGATAGCCTGCAAGTACTGGTGCTGCGCTTCCTTTTCCTGCCGGATGCTGCGGAATTTGCCCGTGATCAGGTTGAAGGCCGACGTGAGTTCGTACTGCGATTTTTCACCCGTGGTGGCAGAATAGTGCGCCTCGTAGTCGTCGTACTTGATGTTGAGCAAAAAATTGGTCAGTTTCCGGTCGGTGCTGATAATCAGCGCGTATAGCCCGGCGATCAGCGCCAACAGGACGCCGCCGAATATGATGACCAGTGCCGTATTCGGCCGTGTCTGCCACAGGTACACTCCGAGGAACACGACGGCCAGTATGGCGACGAGGTACAACGCGATTTGTATTTTGAATTTGGTGAGCATGTGATTTGATTGATTCGAATGATTGGATTAAGTCCGATTGATTCGATTGTACATTTTACGGGCAAAGGGATGACTGGACTTCACGCAAAGCCGAACCTGAGCGTAATCGAATCAATCGGACTTAATCCAATCATTCGAATCAATCATTCCACCGCCATCCCGTGTTTTTCCATCCTGCGGTACAGCGCTGCCCGGGTTAGTCCGAGCGCTTCGGCGGCTTTGGAAATATTGCCCGAGTGGCGTTCGAGGGCTTCGGTGATGAGGCGTTTCTCGTGGTCGTGCAGGTTGAGCGTTTGCGGAGCAGTTCGGTTGGAAAGCAGGGCGTCGGTCAGGTGAAAATCGGCGGGCAGAAGCCGATCGCCTTCGCTGAGGATTACGGCCCGTTCGATGATGTGCTGGAGTTCGCGCACGTTGCCGGGCCAGGCGTAGCGGTGCAGTTTTTCCCGCGCATCGGGGTGGATCGCCAGCCCGTCCTTTCGGTATTTTCGGGCGTAGCGCTGCAAAAAATGGTCGGCCAGCAGGTCAATGTCCTCGCCGCGTTCGCGCAGCGGGGGGATTTGAATTTCCACAGTGTTGATTCGGTAGAGCAGGTCTTCCCGGAATTTCCCCTGGGCAACCATCTGTCGCAGCGGCTGGTTGGTGGCGCAGATGACCCGGATGTCCACCGGCACACTGCGGTCACCGCCCACGGGCGTCACGGTATGCGTTTGCAGGGCTTGCAGGAGTTTGGCCTGGAGGGCCGGCGGAATGTTGCCGATTTCGTCAAGGAACAGCGTGCCGCCATTGGCTAAGGAGAAACGCCCGGGCCGGTCGTCCACGGCGCCGGTGAACGCACCCTTGCGGTGGCCGAACAGTTCGCTTTCAAACAACGACTCCGGCAGGGCGCCCATGTCTACGGCGATAAATACCGGCTGTGCTCGCTCCGACTGGCGGTGGATGGCCCGCGCGATGACCTCTTTGCCCACACCGTTTTCACCGAGCAGGAGGACATTGGCGTCGGTCGCTGCCACTTTTTCCACGGTTTTCAGTACCGCCAGCATGGGCGCCGAGCGCCCGATGAGGTCGCTGAACGGCTGATCCAGCGCGGCGCTCATGGCCGACTGCACGGTGCGGGCCTCGGCGAGGCGCATCCGGGTTTGGGAAAGTTCGAACACGGCATGTACTGTGGCGAGCAATTTTTCATTGCGCCAGGGTTTTTCCAGAAAATCCGTGGCGCCCGCTTTCACCGCCTCCACGGCCCGCGATACATCGCTGTACGCCGTCACCATCACGACCTGCACCGCCGGGCGCAGTTCCTTGATTTTGCGCAGCCAACCCAGTCCTTCCTGCCCGTCGGAACGGCCTTTGCTGAAATTCATGTCGAGCAGCACCACGTCCGGCTCGTACTGGTCGAGCAGGCGGGGCAGGTGGTACGGATTGGTTTCCGTGAACACCGATTTATAGTGCGGCTTCAGCAGCATACCGAGAGCGAGGTTGATATCCTCGTCGTCGTCCACAATCAGGATGGTACCCTGTTTTTTCATAGTCGCGAAGGTAAGGGTGCGGCAACAATGGCTGTGCGGATTTTGCCCGAGCGCGCCAACAATGGCAACGCGGAAGACGCGGGGGGGCAAAATCCGCGGGCGTCCGCCGAATCCGTGTAATCTGCGTTGCCATTGTTGCCGCGACGGGCAGCAACGAAGACACAGCGTTCAGAAAAACGAACACCACTGTCCGATATCGAACAGTTTTGATGCAGTTGTTTTTTTCAAAAAACTGGTTTTCAGTGCGTTGAAAATTTGGCATGATCTGGGTTCACTCATCGTTCATCACTCATCGCTCATCACTCCAATTTTGGACAGAAAAATAGAAAAAAAACCGATCACCTGGCCTCGCATCGCCGTGGCTATTGCCGGCATTGCAGTTGTGGCGTACTTTGGACAGGCATTGTACCGGGACGCCGGTGTTTCCAAACTCAACGTGGAGCGCGAGCGCCTGCTGCTGGACACCGTACGGCAAGCCAATTTTCAGGAGTTCATCCCGGTCACCGGCGTGGTGCTGCCCATCCGTTCTGTCGTGATCGCGGCCAACGAAGGCGGCAAAGTGGAGGAGAAATTCGTGGAAGACGGCGCCATGCTCCGGGCCGGCCAAACCATCCTGCGCCTCAGCAATCCCGACCTGCAACTGAACTACCTCACGCAGGAAGCCAGCATTGTCAACCAGATCAACCAGATTCAGAACATGAACCTGCTGCGCGACCAGCAGGGGCTTGCCCTTCGGGAAACCATGCTCAACATTGAGTACAACATCGGCCTGCTGGACAAACGCATCAAGCGCAACCGCGCCCTCGTGGCCAGCGGCGCTGTGGCTCCCGTGGACCTCGATGAAATGGAAGACGAACATGCCAACCTCCTGCGCCGCCGGGTGTTGCTCGGAAAAACCATCGAAAAAGACAGCCTTTCGGGACTCATCCAGGAGCGCCAAATGAAAAACTCGCTCGACCTGATGCAGCGCAACCTCGAAATCGCCCGAATGAGCCTCGACAATCTGACCGTGAAAGCGCCCATTGACGGGCAACTCTCCGGCCTCGCCTCCGAGATCGGCGAATCCATCAGCCGGGGCGTGCAAATCGCCCAGATTGACGACCTGAGCAACTTCAAAATTCGCGTGCGCATTGACGAGTTTTACATCTCGCGGGTGTTTCCCAATCAGAAAGGCAGTTTCCAGTTTGCCGGACAGGAGTACACGCTCCAGATCATCAAAATTTACCCGCAGGTGGTCAGCGGCGCATTCGAGGCCGATATGGCTTTTGAAGGCGCATTTCCCAAGGCAATCAAACGCGGGCAGACCGTTTCCGTAAAACTCGAACTCAGCGCCGAGGAGCAGGCTATCCTGCTGGCCCGCGGCGGATTTTACCAGCACACCGCCGGAAACTGGGTGTACGTGGTGGCGCCCGGCGCCGGCAAAGCCGTGAAACGTCCCGTGCGCCTCGGTCGCCAGAACCCGAATTTTTACGAAGTACTCGAAGGCCTGAGGCCGGGGGATGCGGTGGTCACGTCCAGTTACGATACCTACGGCAACAAGGAAGAACTATTGTTGAAATGAACGTTGGAGACCTTCCAGGTTTCAAAAACCTGGAAGGTCTGAGCACCACGAACAATCGCGGGGCAACCGCTGAAAAATAGCTATTGAAAAACAAAAACACCGAGGTGCGTTTCGGCACTCAAAACCCACTCAAAACCCACTCAAAACCCACTCAAAACTCAAAACTCAACACTCAAAACTGACAACATGATTCGCACAGACAAACTTGTAAAAATCTACCGCACCGACGAGGTTGAAACCATGGCCCTGAACGAGGTGAATGTCGAGATCGCCGAAGGCGAATTCGTGTCGGTCATGGGGCCGTCGGGCTGCGGAAAATCCACCCTGCTCAATGTACTGGGCATGATTGACAGCCCCTCCGGCGGCGCCTACTACTTCAACGGCGAGGAAGTGGGCGGCCTCTCGGAGCGCAAACGCGCCAACGTGCGCAAACACAACCTCGGCTTCGTGTTCCAGTCGTTCAACCTGATTGACGAACTGACGGTGTACGAAAACATCGAATTGCCCATGCTGTACACCAACGTGCCCTCGGCGCAGCGCAAACAGCGCGTGGAAGAACTGCTTGAGGGCATGAACATCATGCACCGCCGCAACCACTTTCCACAGCAACTCTCCGGTGGCCAGCAACAGCGCGTGGCCGTGGCGCGGGCCGTGGTGAACAAGCCCAAACTCATCCTCGCCGACGAACCCACCGGCAACCTCGACAGCGCCAACGGCGACGAGGTGATGAAAATCCTCGCCGACCTCAACGCTGCCGGCACCACCATCCTCATGGTCACCCACTCGCAGTACTGCGCCGAATTCGGCAACCGCATCATCCGCATGCTCGACGGGCAAGTGGTGACGGAAAACGTCGTGCGGCAATATTTGTAAAAAAGAGGTTTAACGGGTTTAACGGGTTTAACGGGTTGAGCAGGTAGGGCCGTTAAAACCCGCTCAACCCGCTCAACCCGCTCAACCCGTTAAAACCCGCTCAACCCGCTCAACCCGCTCAACCCGCTCAACCCGCTATGATTCAACTCTCAAACATCGAGCGCTACTACAAATCCGGTCCCCTGACCACCTGGGTGCTGCGCGACATCAACCTGCGCATCCGCGAAGGCGAGTTTGTCACCGTCATGGGGCCAAGCGGTTCGGGGAAAACCACCCTGATGAACCTCATCGGCATGCTCGACGAACCCGACGGAGGCGAGTACTTTTTCCTCAACGAGCCGGTACACAAGTTCAACGAGCGCAAACGCACCGACCTGCACAAACACTACATCGGTTTCGTGTTTCAGGCGTACCACCTGATTGACGAACTGACGGTGTACGAAAACATCGAAACGCCCCTGCTGTACCGGGGTGTAAAAAGCGCCGACCGCAAAGCGATGGTAGCCGAAGTGCTCGACCGCTTCAATATCGTAGCCAAAAAAGACCTGTTCCCAGGCCAACTTTCCGGTGGCCAGCAGCAACTCGTGGGCGTGGCCAGGGCCATCATCGGAAAACCCAAACTCCTGCTCGCCGACGAACCTACCGGCAACCTGCACTCCTCTCAGGGCGAAATGATTATGAACCTGTTTGCCCAACTGCACCGAGAGGGCATGACCATCATTCAGGTAACGCACAACGAAAACAACGCCCGGTACGGCACCCGGCTGATCGAACTGCGCGACGGGTTCGTGCGGGAGGACCGAACGGTGTAACTGGATGTACTAGACCTTCCAGGTTTGCCAAACCTGGAAGGTCTGGGCGCTCGAAAACAAAAACTCAGGCTATGATCCAAAACGTGTTTAAACTCGCTTTTCGCAACCTCCGGAAACAGCCCGGCTACACCGCCATCAACCTGCTCGGTTTGTCGCTCGGACTGGCGGCCTGCCTGCTCATCGCCTTGTGGGTGCAGGACGAACTCCAGTTCGACCGCTTCCACGAACACGCCGACCGGATTTACCAAACGCAGGGCGACGTGCGGTTCGGCGGCGCCGACATGCACATTGCCTGCTCGTCGGCCCCGATGGCTGCAGCCCTGCTGAAAGACTATCCGCAGATTGAGGCCGTGTGTCGGTTCCGACGGAAAGGTTCTCTTTCAGTACGCCGCGACGACCGTGTGTTCACCGAAAACAGCGCCCTTTTTGCCGATGCCTCGGTGTTTGAAATTTTCACCTTCCCGCTTGCGGAAGGCGACCCGCACTCCGCCCTGCTCGACCCAAACTCGGTAGTGATTTCCGAAAAAGTAGCCCAAAAATACTTCTCCGGGCGTAGCCCCTTGGGCGAAACCCTGCATTTCGACAAAAACTGGACGGCTAAAATCACCGGTGTCATGCGTGACATTCCTGAAAACTCGCATATCCGGGCCGACTATTTCCTGTCTATGGAAAGCCTCGAAGAATCGAAGGAAGACAACTGGCTCAGTTTCAATTTCAGCACTTACATCCTGTTCCGCGAAGGCTACGACCCGGAAGCATTTCAGGCCGAATGGCTCCGGATGGTGCAGCGCTACGTGGCGCCGGTGGCCGAACGAATTCTCGGAATCAAATGGGCCGACTTTGAAAAAAACGACAACCGGGTCGTGTTCGGCATGATGCCTATGACCCGCATTCACCTGCACGGCGGCAATCGCATGGGCGAAATGGGGCCTAACGGGAGCATCGAAACGGTGCGTGTATTCAGCGTCGTAGCGCTGTTCATTCTGCTGCTGGCCGCGGTCAATTTTATGAACCTGTCCACGGCACGTGCGGCCCGGCGCGCCCGGGAAGTGGGCGTGCGCAAAGTCATGGGTTCGCAGCGCAGCCAGTTGGTGGGGCAGTTTTTGGGCGAGTCGGTGCTGCTCAGTTTCCTGGCGGCCGTGCCGGCCCTTTTGGCGGTACGATTGTTGTTGCGGGCGTTCAACGGGCTGGCCGAGAAAAACATCGCCCTCAATTTCTGGAACCAGCCCGAACTGCTGCTCGGCATTATCGGGTTTATCCTGCTCACCGGACTGCTCGCGGGCGTTTACCCGGCCTTCGTGCTGTCGGGTTTTCAGCCGATCAAAGCGCTGAAATCGAACGACCCAAACGCCGGCCTTGCCGGCGGTGCGCGCCTGCGCAACGTGCTGGTCACTGGGCAGTTTGTCATTTCCACGGCGCTGATCGTGGGTGCGCTCGTGACCTGGCGGCAGATGCATTTCATTGAAAACAAAAACCTTGGCTTCGATCGCGACCAGGTGCTGGTGGTAACCGACGCCCTCATGCTGGGCGACAAAGCCGAGGTGTTCAAATCGGAAGTGCTGGCCCTGCCCTCGGTCGAGAGCGGCACGATTTCCAGTTATTTGCCCACCAACGACTACCACAACGATCAGGCGTATTTCAAAGACAAAATCTTCAATCCCGAAAACGGCGTGTCGCTCAACGACTGGTGGGTGGACGCCGACTACTTGAAAACCATGCGCATCCGGCTTCTGGAAGGCCGAAACTTCGATCCCACGTCGCCTGCCGATTCCAACGCGCTGCTGATCAACCGGCAGGCTGCCCGGGTGCTGGGCTTCAGCAATCCGCTCGACCGGGAAATTTACACCCTGAAGGACGCGCACACCGGCGAAATCGAGTCGTTTCGCATCATCGGCGTGCTGGAGGATTTCCACTTCCAGAGCCTGCGCGACGAAATCGCGCCGCTCATCATGCACCGGGGCAATTCCCGGACGAGTATTTCCTTCCGGCTGCGCACCGACGACGTGTCCACCGCCGTGGCGCAGGTGGGCGCCATCTGGAAAAAAACGGCGCCTATGCTGCCGTTCAACTACCAGTTCATGGACGAGCAATTTGACCGGCAATACCGGGCCGAACGCCGGGCCGGTACCCTGATACTTTACTTTGCGGTGTTGGCCATAGCCATAGCCTGTCTCGGATTGTTTGGGCTGGCGGCATTCACAGCGCAGCGGCGCACTAAGGAAATCGGCATCCGCAAAATACTCGGCGCTTCGGTGGCCTCGGTGGTGGGTATGCTTTCCAAAGACTTTTTGAAACTCGTGCTGCTGGCGCTGCTGCTGGCCTCGCCTGTTGCCTGGTATTTCATGGAAAAGTGGCTGCAAAACTTTGCCTATCGCATCGAAATCGCCTGGTGGATGTTCGCGCTGGCCGGCGCTGTGGCGGTATTGGTGGCGTTTGCGACCGTGAGCGTGCAGAGTATCCGGGCAGCGCTGGCCAACCCGGTAAACAGCCTGCGAAGCGAGTGATTTTTTATGTCACAGAGGCTCATAGAGGGAAAAGAGGCTCACAGAGTTTTTTGTCATTCCGTAGGAATCCGTCCCCTCTAAATCGGCCAAAAACTCTGTGTCCTCTAAACCTCCGTGAGCCTCTATGATACTTTTTTACGCTACGAAAAACACACAACCATGCTGACCAACCACATCAAACTCGCCTTTCGGCAACTGCGCAAAAACAGCCTGTACACCGCCGTCACCCTCATCGGCCTCACGGTGGGTATTGCCGCCGCACTGCTCATTTTCCGCATGGTGCGTTACGAATTGAGTTTCAATAAAAATTTCTCCAACTACGACCGCATCGTGCGGGTGGTGTCGGAGGTGAAAACGCCTGAAGCCGGTGTGGAGCATACGGTTTGTACGCCTATTCCGGCAATGGCCGCCATCCGGCAAAGTGTGGCACCGTTCGAAGCCATGAGCAGTATTCGCGAGTTCTGGGGTATGCTGGCCCTGCCCGATCCCGACGGCGGCAACGCGCCTTTGAAAAAATTCAACAACAGTCACGACGAGATCGCCTTTTTCGCCGAGCCGGAGTTCGACCGCATTTTCGGGCTGGAGTGGCTGGCCGGCAACTCCGCCACGGCGCTGGCGGAACCGAACAGCATTGTGCTGACGAAACGCTGGGCCGACAAGTTTTTCCCCTCGGTGCAGGATGCCCTCGGCAAAACACTGTTGGTGGATAATCAGGTGAGCCTTGTCGTACGTGGTGTGGTGGCCGATTTGCCGACCCGGTGCGATTTCCCGCTGACCTACCTGATCAGTTGGGCCACGATCGAAACATATCCCGACCTGTTTTTTTATGATGAAACCTGGGGCAGTTGCAGCTCAAATTATCAGGTGTATGCTTTGCTGCGCAATGCCGGTCAGGCGGAAGCGGCAAATGCTGCGCTTGCCCGCGTCGGCGAAACGGAATACAAGTCCCGCACCGGTGAAAAAAACCGGACACACCGGATTCAGCCCCTGTCGGAGCTCCACTACGACGAACGGTTCGGGCATTCAGGCAAGCACACGACGAGCAAGACCCGCCTCGGCATTCTCGGCGGCATCGGCATCCTGATCCTCGTGATGGCCTGTTTCAACTTTATCAACCTCACCACAGCGCAGGCGGCCCTGCGGGCCAAAGAAGTGGGGGTGCGCAAAACCCTCGGCAGCCGGCGCAGACAACTGACGGCGCAATTTCTGACCGAAACTGCCCTCGTGGTGCTGGCAGCCGTGGCGTCGGGCGCAGCACTTGCTTCCGGGTGCGCGCCGTTGTTGAAATTTATTTCTCACGTACCCGATACCGAGCCTTTCCTTTCCGTGCCGGCAGTCTGGATTTTCCTGGCTCTCACGGGCGCATTGGTGACCATATTTGCCGGCTTGTACCCGGCATTGGTGCTGGCGGGTTTCAAGCCGGTGACGGCCCTGCGTGGCCATGCCGACGGGAAAGGATCGGGCGGCGCCCCACTGCGCAAGTCGCTCGTGGTGCTTCAGTTTGCCATTGCGCAGGCGCTCATCATTGCAGCGCTTATCACCCTGCAACAACTCGATTTCATCCGCTCCCGCGATCTTGGTTTTTCCCAAAACCTGGTGTACACCTTCAGCATAGGCACCGACAGCGCTTCGCTGGCACGGCAGTCGGCCCTGAAACAGGCCTTGCTGCAAATTCCGACCGTGGAGTCTGTCAGCCTCAGCAGCGATCAGCCGCTTTCGGGCAACACCTGGTCGTCCAACTTCCGCTACGCCACCCGACCCGACGACGAGCCGTACAGCATCAGCCTGAAATATTGCGATGTGGATTACCCCCGGACCTACGCGTTGCAAATGCTTGCCGGCAAGTGGGTTGCGCCTTCCGACACCATCCGTCAGGGCGTGGTCAACGAAACCCTGTTGCGCAAACTCGGCGTTCAAAACCCGCAGGAGGCGGTCGGGCAGCAAATCCGGCTCGGACGAAGCACGATGGTGGAGATCACGGGGGTTGTCAGGGATTTTCATACCCATAGCCTGCGCGAGGAACACCTGCCGCTGTTGATGACCAGCCGGAAGATATTTTTCTGGGAAATAGGCGCCAAAATCCGCCCGGATGATATCGCCGGCACCCTTGCGTCCATTCAGAAAGCCTATGATTCGGTGTTGCCGGAGCAGGTGTTCGAGGGCCGTTTTCTGGACGAGCGCATTGCCCGCATGTACGAGGACGACAACCGCCTCTCGGCCACCTGCAAGGGTTTCGGAGTACTGGCGGTACTCATTTCCTGCCTCGGATTGTTCGGGTTGGCTGCTCACGCGGCGCAGCAGCGCACCAAGGAGATCGGCATTCGCAAGGTGCTGGGCGCCTCGGTCACAGGCATCGTCGGGTTGCTTTCGAAGGATTTTCTGAAACTCGTGCTTGTGGCGCTGCTCGTGGCGGTGCCGGTGGCCTGGTATTTTATGGACAAGTGGCTGCAGGATTTTGCATTCCGCATCGGCATATCCTGGTGGGTATTTGCAGCAGCGGGTGCGGCTGCGGTGCTGGTGGCGTTTGCAACGGTGGGTTTTCAGGGTACGCGGGCTGCGCTGGCCGACCCGGTGCGTTCGTTGCGGAGTGAGTGAGGTAAAAAGTGTCACAGAGGCTCGCAGAGGGTACGGAGGCTCACAGAGGTTTTTCCCATGTAGAGCAAAAGTGTTACCACTAATTCTATGCTCTAAAACCTCTGAAAAACTCAAAACCTCTGTGAGCCTCCGTACCCTCTGCGAGCCTCTGTGACACCCCCAATCTACGCTCGGCAACCTCAAGCACAAACCCGAAATAGCCGAAAACAACCCACAACTATGCTGATCCACTACATAAAAATCGCTGCCCGGAACCTCTGGAAAAACCGGGGCTACTCGTTCATCACCCTCTCGGGTTTGGCCGTGGGTATGGCCTGCTGCTTTTTGCTCTGGCTGTACGTACACCACGAGCGGCACTACGACGACTTTCACCCCACCGGCGAGCGGCTGTACCGGGTGGATTACCATGCCGATTTTTCCGGCAGCGCCTTCGTGCTGGGCCGTATTCCGGCGCCCATTGCACCATTGCTGCCCGACAATTTTCAGCAGATTGAGCAAGTAGCGCGGCTGTATCCAAGAAGTATCAGCGTGCGGGAGGCGGGTTCGGACAAACAGTTTGAACTCGAAAACGCCATGTTTGCCGACAGCACGGTGCAGGCGGTGTTTGGCCTGAGTTTTTTGCAGGGCAACCCGGCTACGGCGCTGAACCGCCCATTCTCGCTGGTGCTCACCGAAGAAACCGCCCAACGCCTTTTCGAAACAACCGACGTACTGGGCCGGCAGGTGCTGCTCGCCAACGGCGGGCCGTACGCGGTGACGGGCGTGGTGCGCGGATTTCCGGACAACGCGCATGTACATTTCGATTGCCTGGCGCCTTACCGGAATATGGTGGACGCCGAGCCGCCCCATGCCCGCGAACCGCTGCGCAATGTGCTCGCGTCCAACTGGCTGGCCTCGCACTCGTACACCTATGTGCTGCTGAAAAAAGGCGCCGACCCTGAACGTGTGAACGCCGCTTTCCCGGATTTTCTCAAACGTTTCGGCGACAAAAACTTCCTCGAAAAACAGGCATTCAAACTGTTTCCGGTGCGCGACATCCACCTGCACTCCGCCTCCGTGGGCGAGCCGGAGCCTTTGGCCAACCCCGTGTACCTGCGCATGTTCCAAATCATCGGCTTGCTCGTGTTGCTCATTGCCTGCATCAATTTCGTCAACCTGTCCACCGCCACCTACCTCGGGCGGGTGCGCGAAGTGGGCGTGCGCAAGGTGATGGGCGCCGGGCAGGGCAGCCTGATCGGGCAGTTTCTGGGCGAAACGCTGCTGCTGAGTTTTCTGGCGTTTCTTGCGGCGCTCGTGCTGGTGCAAGCGCTGTTGCCGTATTTCGGCGCTATGATGGACATCAGCCTGGCGTACAAGCCCTGGAGTAACTGGCCGCTGACCTTGCTGTTCGTCGGTACATTCCTCGTTGCGGGTTTGCTGGCGGGTAGTTATCCGGCATTTTTTGCCAGCCGCTTCCGTCCGGCGGAAATTTTCAGCAGCAAGGGCGGTCAAGCCAAAGGCGGCTCCAACTGGCTGCGCAAAACCCTGATCGTAACGCAGTTTTCCGTCGGCATTGCCCTTATTTCCGGCACGCTGATCGTGTTGGCTCAACTGAACTACTGGAAAAACCTGCCGCTCGGCTTCGACCACGCGCAGGTCATCAGTGTGCCGCTTTCCAGCGCCAACATCAACAGCCTGTTTGCTCCCGGCGACTCCACGCTGCGGGCGCGCATGAACGCCTTCGAGGAGCGGCTGAAGCAAAATCCGGAAGTCGGGGAGGTCACCCTGTCGAGCGGGCTGCCCGGTTTCGGCGCGGCACGGCATCCCATTCGCACCGACAAAATCAGCACGGAAGACAACGTGTTTTTGCAGGCGCTTTCGGTGGACTACGATTTTGCTCAAACCTACCGCCTGAAAGCCATCGCAGGGCGCACATTCGGCAAGGAATACGGCACCGACCACATCGAAGGCTTTCTCGTCAATGAACTGGCCCTGAAAATTCTGAAATGGAACACGCCCGAAGAAGCGCTTGGCAAACGCCTCGTGCGCGGCGGCAAGGAAGGCAAAGTGGTGGGTGTGATCGAGAACTTCCACACAGCGGGGTTTCAGCAGGCGCTGGAGCCGCTTGTTCTGGAGGTGTCGCCGGGCACGTTCACTACGTTTTCCATTCGTTTGCAGAGCAGTCGTGTGCCCGAAACCTTGCAATTTTTGGAAAAAACCTGGGCGGAGTTTTTCCCCGAAAAAGCCTTCGAGTATGAGTTTCTGGACGAGCAACTGGCCGGCAACTACCTCGAAGAACGTCGCCTGGCGCGTCTGGGCGGCAACTTTGCCGGGGTTGCCATTTTCCTGTCCTGCTTCGGACTGTTCGGGCTGATCAGCCTGAGCGTGCGGCAGCGCACCAAGGAGATCGGCATCCGCAAGGTGCTGGGCGCTTCGGTGGCCGGGCTTGTAGGACTGTTGTCCAAAGATTTTCTGAAACTCGTGCTTGTAGCATTGCTGATTGCGGCGCCGGTCGCCTGGTACCTGATGGAGCAATGGCTGACGGACTTTGCGTTCCGCATCAGTATGCCCTGGTGGGTCTTTGCAGTGGCGGGTGCTGCTGCGGTGCTGGTGGCGTTTGCGACGGTGGGCATGCAGGGCGTGCGGGCGGCGCTGGCCGACCCGGTAAAGAGTTTGCGCAGTGAGTGATATTTCACTCTACGGAGTTCAAAATTAAGCAACTATGACTTTTCACTACTTCAAATCCGCCGTCCGGAACCTCTGGAAAAATCGCCTCTACTCGGCCCTCAACCTTTCCGGGCTGGCTATCGGCATGACCGCAGCCATACTGATCGCCTTGTGGGTACAAAGCGAGCTGCGCTTCGACGGCTACCACCGGCATGCCGAGAACCTGTGGCGCATCAAGACCGACCTGCGCATCAACGATTCGGAGACCTGGAACTGGGGCAGCACACCCCTGCGAATATCGGAGCTGTGCGCCAAAGTACCCGGCCTGTCGGTAACGGCTCAAGTGATGACGCCGTACGGAAACCATATCCTGCTGCGGCGCGGCCCCGAGTACTTTGAGGAGGAAAACTACGGCTATGTGAGCGCCAACTGGTTTGAAACCTTCGACTACGAATTTGCCGAAGGCGATGCCCGCGGATTCGGTGAGCACCCCAACGCGCTCCTGCTGACCGAGGGCCTTGCCCGCAAGATTTTCGGCAACCGCAGCGCCCTCGGCCAAACGTTGCACCTGGACTCTGCCGAATTCACCGTTCACGCCGTGTTGCGCGACCCCTGCCCGGAGTCCAGTTTCCGGCACAACCTGCTTATCCCGACGGAAGCCTGGCTCCGGCAAGGCTCCAACCGCGAAAACGACTCGAACTGGAACAACTTCAACTACACCACATTTGTCGAACTGCGGCACGGTACCGACCCGAAAAAAGTCGGCGCACAACTGACCGAACTGCTCCGGGAAGCCAAACAGGACTCAAACATCACCCTGCACCTTGGCGCACTCAGCGACCTGCACTTCGATACCAGCCTCAAGGACGACAACTTCGACAAGGGCAGCCGCCGCACCGTGGCCGTGTTTTCGTTCGTGGGGCTGCTCATCCTGCTCATGGCGGCCATTAATTACATGAGCCTTACCACGGCTCGCGCGCAGACCCGTGCCCGCGAGGCGGGTATACGAAAGGCGGTGGGCGGTAGTCGGGTACAGTTGTTTGCCCAGTTTTTGAGTGAGTCGGCAGTGCTTGCCGGCAGTGCAAGCCTGCTGGCCTTGCTGCTGGTGCAGATGTCCCTGCCATGGTTTTCCGAGCTGGCGGGTCGTACGTTCGTGCTTCCGTGGAGCAGCCCTCTGCTTTGGCTTCTGGCCGGCGGAGTGCTGGCGGCTACGGTGTTGCTGGCGGGCGTGTACCCGGCGGTGCTGCTGGCCGGTTTTCAACCGGTACAGGTCTTGCGCGGCTTGGGCGGCGCCATGGGGCGAAGCGGGGCGCGTTCCGTTTTTCGGCAAAGCCTTGTGGTGACGCAATTCGCCATTTCGGTAGCATTGCTGATTTGCACGATTGTGATCGGGCGGCAGTGGTCGTACATTCAGGACAAGGAAATGGGCTACGAGCGGGAGCATATTTTCTCCTTCGAGATCGGCTGGCAACAATTTGCACAACTCGGCGAAGAACGCAGTTTGAATATGTTGAAAACCATGAAACAAACGCTGTCGCAGGCGCCGGGCATTGCTGGCGTGTGTAATGCCAACGGCTCACCGGTACACATCGAGAGCACGCACAGTGGTTCGGTCAAGTTCGACGGGCTGCCGCCGGATGCCGAACCGGCGGTATCGCAACTGTCGGCAGACCCGGAATATGCCGATTTTTTCAGCCTGAAAATGCTTGAGGGGCGCTGGTTTGAAAACGGTAACGCTGCCGACGTGAACAACATAGTGCTCAACGAAACGGCGGCTCGCGGGTTGGGACTGCACAAGCCCTGGGTGGGCCAACGCTTCGGATTTCACGGCCGCGACGGGCAGGTAATCGGCATTGTGCGCGATTTTCATTTTTTGCCCCTGCACGAGAAAATCGCGCCTTTGGTGGCGTTCAACGCCCCCTCGTGGCGCGGGTCGTTTTTTATCAAAGCACGGCCCGGCCAACACGCCGAGGCGATTGCTTCGGCGGAAAAAGCGTGGAAACAGTGGTTCCCGGAGCGCCCCTTCCGGTTTCAGTTCATTGACGAGGCCTACAACCGCATGTATCACGCCGAGCAGCAGGCTAGTTTACTGTTCAGCCTGTTCGCAGGCATCGCTATTTTCATCGCCGGCCTCGGGTTGTTCGGGCTGGCTACGTTCGTGGCCCTGCAGCGGACCAAGGAGATCGGCATCCGCAAGGTGCTGGGCGCTTCGGTGGCCGGCATCGCAACCTTGCTTGCCGCAGATTTTCTGAAATTGGTGCTTGTCGCCGTTGTACTGGCCGTACCGCCGGCGTACTTTTTCATGCAACGCTGGTTGGAGGATTTTGCATACCGTATCGAACTGCAATGGTGGATGTTTGCGCTGGCAGGGCTTGTGGCTACCGTTATTGCGCTGGCTACTGTGGGAGCACAAAGTGCAAAAGCGGCGCTGGCCGACCCGATAAAGTCGCTTCGGAGTGAGTGAGGGGGGAGTGCTGTGACACTTTTTTTGTGCTGCGCAGGGTACGCCAACTAATTTCTCACGCGTTCCTTTGCATCGTCGTGCAGCCGATTCTCCACCCTTGTACTCACACAAAACGCAATTCTACTTCCATGATTTTCAAAAAACTCGTCCTGATTTCCCTCGTATTCTCCTCCCTGGCTTCCTGCGTTTCCTCCGGAAAATACCGCCGCGAAGCCGATCAGCGCAACGCCTGCGAAGCCCGTGAAAAAGTACTGGTACAGGAAGTGCTCGGACGTCGGAAAGAAACCGGCGACCTCGTGAAACAGGTCGGCGACCTTAACCGTAACCTCGGAAACCAGGACGCCGAAATCCGCAGCCTGAAGCAGGAACTCACCGCCCGCACCCAGTCCATGGGCGAATCGTCGTCCAAACTGCTCGCCGACAAGTCCGCGCTGGAAAAAGAGTTAGCCGGCAAAAAAGCCCAACTCGAACAGCGTGAGAACACCCTTCGCATCATTTCGATGGCCCAAAAAAAACGCCAGGCCGATCTGCATGAAATCCGGGACGTGCTGGCCAAAGCATATCCATCCGGCGCCACACTGGAACTGACCGAACAAGCCGTGCTGCTTACGCTTTCCGACCAGAGCCTGTTCGACAAAAACGGGATCGCCGTCAGTACTGCCGGACGCAACTTGCTTCAGCCCCTGGCCGATGTGCTGGCCAACCGTCCCGAACTGTCGGTGGAAGTGCGTGCCTACACCGACAACACCTTGCCGAAGGGCGCCAAAAGCATGGACGACACCTGGGACTGGAGCCTGATTCGCGCCACCAATGTGACGCGCCTGTTCATCCGAGAATTCAACATCAACGCCAACCAACTCACCCCTGTAGCCAAGGGCGAGTATTATCCCGTAACCTCGAACGAAACCGCCGAAGGCCGTGCCCGCAACCGTCGTACCGTGCTGGCTATTTTCCCGCCGTTGGTGCAGGTGC
Organism: Saprospiraceae bacterium; assembly: GCA_016787285.1. GTDB lineage: Bacteria > Bacteroidota > Bacteroidia > Chitinophagales > Saprospiraceae > M3007. The sequence goes on from JAEUUV010000107.1 coordinate 18,186, forward strand.
CGCCGGCAGAGTGATATTTGCGAATCAAATGCCTGCTTTGCCGTTGTGTTATGAACAGAAATTTTCTTCCCGGTTTTCTTCTCGCTTCGCTGCTGTTCTGCCTGGCCTTTTCCCTGCACGCGCAGTCGCCCTGGAAGGCCAAATGTGCCCCGTCTTTACTGATCCAATCCCGCAGCACGGAGCCGGAGCGTTTTGTCGTGGTGGCCGACGACTTACCGGCATTGGAACGCCGTTTGGCTGTGGAACAACCCGGGATTGCCGTGCTGCACACCTACGCGCCTGCCGGGATTGCCGTGCTGTGGTGTACGCGGGCGGTTTTGTTCGAAAAAATCCTGCCCCTGCCGGAAGTGCTGTTTGCCGATCTCGGACACGCCACAGGGCGGGAAGAGCGCGCCGTGCCCGGCCACAACCTGTTTGCCAACACCATCCGATACGTGCATGCCCGCCAACCGACACTCGATGGTAGCGGCGCCACTATTTCCATCAAGGAATTTCGCTTTGATTCTACCGACGACGACCTCAAAGGCCGGGTGCTGCTCACCGGGAAATCGGCCACGGGCCAAACGGTACACGCCGGACTCATGGCCACCCTCGCCGGCGGCGCCGGCAATACCGACCCGGAAGCACGGGGTGTGGCCCGCGGCAGTCGCTTGATGTCGTCGTCGTTCGTGGGTCTGCTTCCCGACGCCGATGCCGACTACGCGGGCTTCGATATTTCCGTGCAAAACCACTCCTATGGGCTGGACATCGAAAACTACTACGGCGCCGGCGCGCTGGCCTACGATGCTGCCACACAGCAGCACCCGGAACTGTTGCACGTGTTTTCTGCCGGAAACCAGGGTGCGGATACCGCTGTCGGCGGTGTATATGCGGGCATTGCGGGTTTTGCCAACCTGACGGGAAATTTCAAAATGGCCAAAAACGTGCTCACCGTCGGGGCGACGGATTCGTTTGGTGCGGTGTTCCCGTTCAGTTCGCACGGGCCGGCTTACGACGGGCGCATCAAGCCCGATGTAGCGGCCTTCGGCCAAAACGGCAGTTCGGAGTCGGCCGCGCTCGTGTCGGGCACGGCTGCCGTGGTGCAGCAGGCTTTTTTTGAAAAAAACGGTTATCAGCCTTCCTCCGACATGTTGCGCGCTGTACTAATCGGCTCCTGCGACGATACCGGCGTGCCCGGTCCTGATTTTGTCGGAGGTTTCGGAAATGTCAACCTGAAAAAAGCCGTCGAACTGGTGCAAATGCAGGCTACGGCAACGGGTGCGATGGTTCAGGACGGAAGCGCCGTTTTTCAAGTCACCCTCCCGCTCAACGCATACCGGCTTCGGGCCACACTTTGCTGGAACGATATGCCGGCAGCGCCCAATGCCGCCAAAGCCCTTGTGAATGATCTTGACCTGACGGTAGCAGCGCCCGACGCTACGGTCTGGCATCCCTGGGTGCTGAATCCGGCGCCGCACCCCGACTCGCTTCGGCTACCTGCTGTCCGGGCACGCGATTCGTTGAACACCGTGGAGCAGGTGACCATCGAACAACCTGCGCCGGGTGTGTACGAAATTCAGGTGCGCGGCTATGCAGTACCGACCGGGAATCAGTCGTTCGCCCTGGCGTTGCACTGGGATACCCTCCAGCATTTCGACTGGACCTGCCCGCTGTACAACGCCCCGGCTACCGCCGGCACGGAGGCGATCCTGCGCTGGGAAACGACATTCCCCGATGCGCGTGGTGTGCTGGACTGGAAGCCGGTGGGCGCCGCCGACTGGCGGAGCATTGACCCGGAAGCGCTTCTGGCGCCGGGGTTCCGTCGCTGGTTCGTGCCCGACACGCTTGCTGCCGTGCAAGTGCGGATGACGGTGGCCGGAAAAAACTTCCTGTCCGACACGTTCCTGATTTCGCCCGAGCATCGAGTGCGGGTGCGGGTCAATTGTCCCGACTCCTTGCTTTTGTCCTGGACGGCTCCCGTTTCGGCTGTCGCATGGCGGGTTTGGGGTTTGGGCGACCGATACCTTGAGCCACTTTTGGTTACGACCGATACGGCGGTGGTTTTGCAAAAAAGCGCATACCCGCAGCAGCGTTTTGCTGTATCGGTGCTGGACGAAAATGCCCTGGCGGAAAGCCTGACCAAAAGTACGCCGGACTTGCAGCAGACAACTGGCTGCTACATTGTCAACTTGCTGGCGTTCCTCGACGAGCAGGAAAACGCCGTTGATCTGACTCTTGACCTCGGTTCGCTGTACGGCGTGCGGCGGATTTTTATAGAAAAACAACGGGACGGCGTTTGGGAAACGCTGCATACAGGAGACCCCGTTTCACTGCAAGTACTCCATACGGACGAGGCTCCGGTGGCCGGTACCAACATTTACCGGGCCAGACTGGAAATGGAAAACGGCGGGGAGATCGTCGGCACACCTGTGGTGGTGTACTTCGCAGGCCCTTCGGGCTATTTGGTGTTGCCCAATCCGGCCGAGTCGGGGGGAAGCATCGCGGTGTTGGCCAAATTCACGGTGGAAGTGCCCCGGTTTTTCCTTTACGATGCCCTGGGCCGGCTGATGCTGGAGCAGGAACTGGCCGGCGGTCGTACCCTGCTGCCGCTGCCGACCCTGCCTCCGGGGTGTTATTTTTGGGTGGTAGCGGGCGAAGAAACCGGAAATTGGCTGGGCAGCGGACGTGTTTTTGTAGGGAGGTGACACTCGCTGCCATTCCTTGTCATCCAGCCTTAACCTTACCCTTACCCACGTTTGTCATTTCGTAGAAACCCGTCCAATCTACGCGAGCCAACTTGTGAAGCCCGCCGTTCAAGCGGCCCGATTAGATTGGACGGGTTTCTACGAAATGACAAAAAAATAAACGGGGCGGCGACTTGCAGTCACCGCCCCGTTGTATAAAAATCGAATCAATCGAATCAATCGAATCAATAGAGGTAATCCAGTGCGACTTTGTCGTTCGAGTTAAACGGACGATTGGTAGTAGCGCTCAGGCAGGCCAGCATCCAGGAGTTGGGATCCGGGCCGGTGGGTGTGCCTGGGATGTGAATGGCGCCCACGCCGGCAGCTCCTTCGTTGTAGGCTGCACCGCCGCAGCTGTACTGGCGGCTCATGTAGTCCGTGTGGCGGAAACCGATGCAGTGGCCCATTTCGTGGGCGATCACGGTAGTCATGAAACCATCGCTATAGCCTGTTGAGTATTTTCTGGCATAGTTGATCGTGTTGTACGGGTTGCCGTTGCTGGGGAAGCCTGCCGACGCGATGTATTGATTCGTGTTGACGAGTTTGATCACGATATTTCCACCGCTGGTAACACGCTGGAAAGTAAGCCCCAGCCCTTCTGCATTGTACCGGGCGATTGCATTGTCAACCGAGGTGGAGAAACCCGAAGGTATATTGCTGCCGGATACTCGAACCGTGATATTACGCGGAGAGTTAACCAGATTGGTCGTCCGGTACTGTTCTTCGCCGCCAATCAGCAGGTCGTTCAGCAAATTCATCTGGGCGCGTTCCATGTCTTCTTTTGTCAGGAAAATATCGCCTTCCACGATGTAGCCGTCTTCATAGGCAAAAGCGCCGTCGGGGCTAAATCCGAGGGCAAGGATTTTTTCCTGCACATCGGCAGAAAGGTTGTCGGTAAGGGTGGGTTGTTCCTGAAGTTCCGAGCAGGAATTCAGGCCGGTGATTACAAGCGCCATTGCGGCGATGGACAAAAAGCGTTTCAGCATAACACAGAAAGTTTGATTAGGTGAACAAATGAATTGTTGTAATGACGAGCAAATGTATAAAACTTTTGAAGTGTGCCTCCTGGCTGAAAGTTTTTTTATTTCAAAGACCATGCCGCACGCCGCGTATTGTTCGTATTTGCTTAAATGTCAATCTGGACCTGGTTGCGGGTCAAATCTTCCAGTGTTTCGCGGCGGCGAATCAGGTGCGCTTTGCCCTGGTACAACAACACCTCGGCGGGGCGCGGGCGGGAGTTATAGTTGGAAGCCATCATCCAGCCGTAGGCGCCCGCATTGTGGAAACAAAGCACATCGCCTTCCACTACTTCGGCAATGCGCCGGTCGGAGCCGAAGGTGTCGGTTTCGCAGATGTTGCCCACTACGGTATAAATGCGGGGTTTGAATTGCGGCTCGGTCACGTTCACGATCTTGTGGTACGAGTTGTAAAACATGGGCCGGATCAGGTGGTTGAAGCCGGTATCCAGCCCGACAAACACCGTGGAGGTGGTTTGTTTGACCAAGGTACAGCGGGCAAACAGGTAGCCGGATTCGCTCACCAGAAATTTACCCGGCTCGAACATGAGGGTCAGGTCGCGGCCGTACTCTCTGCAAAATTCGGCAAAACGGCTGCTCAGTTTTTCACCCAGTTCCTCCACGTCGGTTTCGATGTCGTCGGGTTTGTACGGCACTTTGAAACCACTGCCAAGGTCAATGTATTTCAGGTCGGGAAACTTTCGGGCGGCTTCAAACAGGATTTCCGCGCCGCGCAGGAACACATCCACATCGAGGATATCCGAGCCGGTGTGCATGTGCAGCCCCTCGATGCGCAGCCCCTGACTTTCCACCACCCGCACGACGTGCGGCAACTGGTGAATGCTAATGCCAAACTTGGAGTCAATGTGCCCTACGCTGATATTTTCGTGGCCGCCGGCCATGAGGTGCGGGTTGATGCGGATACAAACCGGCACCTCTTTGTGGTGCAGGCCCCAGTTTTCGAGCATGGGGATGGCGTCTATGTTGATTTTCACACCAAGCCGCGCGGCCTCCTCGAACTCGTCCATGCCGGCAAAATTCGGCGTGTACAGGATGTCTGCCGGCTCAAAACCGGCCAATAGTCCCAGTTGTACTTCCTGAATGGATACACAATCCAGCCCTGCCCCCCACTTGCGGAACAGCTGCATGACGGTCAGGTTGGTCAGGGCCTTGCAGGCGTAGTGTATGCGCAGGTGCGGGTACGGGAAAGCAAAGGTGAGGCGGCGGTACTGCCGTTCCATGACGGCGGCGTCGTACACATACAGGGGCGTGCCGTATTCCTTGCACAGGGCGAGCGGGTCAATGCCGCCGGAGAGCTGGTATTTTCCGTTGACGAGTTCCAAAATCAGTTTTGAGTTTTGAGTTTTGAGTTTTGAGTGTTGAGTGTTGAGTGTTGAGTGTTGAGTGTTGAGTGTTGAGTTGGGGGGGGGCAAAGGTGCGAAAAAAGGGGGGCTCATCCGACGAATTTGTCGTCGGATGCGTGCTTAGCCCCAAATGCCCGGCGAATGTACTGTTCGACGAGAACAGAGACACTTTTCGCCGTTGTTGGCGTCCCGCCAACAACAAAAGTAGTGTGTGCCGCCATTTCTAACGTGCTACCTGCGTGGCTCCCAAATTCATGCGCAGGTTATGCACGAATACAAAGCGGGCGCAGGTGCTTTGAGTGCTGCTGTTGCTGTTGGCGAGACGCCAACAGCGGCCCCAAAATCTCACCGGACGACTACTAAGCGGTAGGCGGCTTGCCCGTATTGCGTTTGCACCATCAGCACATAATGCCCTTCAGCAAGTTGGCGCCGGTCGAGTTCTACCAGTTTGTTTCCTTGTATTTGTTGTTCCAGAACACGTTGTCCAGCCGCATCAAGTACCGTAAATCGAACGGCATGCTGTGTCACGACTTCGGGTAAAACCACAAACACCTGCCCGGATGTCGGGTTGGGGTATACCCGCACCTGTTCGGCCCAATCCGGGGTGTTCGTGTCAACCAAATCATCTACCACAAACGGGCCGGCCATCGTAGTGCAGCCTTCCGCATCGGTCACGAGCAGGGTATATTCTCCCAGCGCGATGCCGATCAGGTCTTCCGTAGTGGCGAAAGGTTGTCCGTTGCGTTGCCAGGCAAACGTGTAGCCTGGCTGGCTTCCGCTCACACTGACCAGGATACTTCCGATTTTTTGTGCGGCAAGGTCGTCCAGTATGGCATCGAGTTTTACAGTGATCGGGGTTAAAACCGTGACCGAAAACGAGCAGGAACCTATGTTTCCGCCGGCGTCTGTGAACGTCCAGGTTGTCACGGTTTTTCCCGTCGGGAATTCCGAACCACTTGCCAGCCCCTGCACGAGGTCGAAATGACCGCCCAGCATCAGACAGTTGTCTGTAGCCACCGGGGCGAGGTATTCCACGAGTCGCTCGTCGTGGCAATTGCGCATGTTCTGCGGGCATTCCACAACGGGTGGCTCCTGATCGGCGACCGTTACCGATATGGACAGCACCGCTGTGTTTCCCGCTACATCTGTGGCGGTAATAGTGACGGTTTGAGGTCCGAGTTGCTGGCAATCGAACTGCACCGGTTCAATCTCGACACCTGCCAGTTCGCAGTTATCGGTGGCCGCGATGCCGAGGTTTTGCAGGGTAAGACCGACACTTCCCGCCGGACCAAGCAGGAGGGTCGCCGGACCGCCCAGTATCGCAGGTGGTTCTGTGTCGGAGGCCTGCACGGTTGCGCTTGCCTGCGCGGTACAGCCGTTGGCGTCGGTAGCCGTAGCAGTGTGTATGCCGGTCGGTAAGCCGGTGGCCAAATGCCCGGTCTGGCCGGTGCTCCATACGATAAATACGCCGCCGGTACCACCGCCCGGCAATACGGCGGCAGAGCCGTCGGAAGCCGCAGGGCAGGAGGCGTCGATTACCGTACCGGATTCCAGTATGAGCGGTGGAGGATTGTCCAGCGAAGCCGTGGTGGTGGATTGGCATCCGTTGACGTCGGTCACCACGACGGAATATGTTCCGGCGGTCAGGCCGGAGGCAGTTGGCCCGGTGGCGCCGTTATCCCAGACGTAGGAGAACGGTCCGGTGCCGCCAAGCGGCGAGGCTGAGGCCGATCCGTCGGCAGCGCCGTAGCATAGGGGATCGGTGGATGAAACGCCGGCAGCCATGCTGCATGCCACGTCCGGAACCGTTATGGTTTGTTCGGCGGTACACCCGTTGGCGTCGGTGACGGTGACGGTGTAATCTCCGGCTGATAGTCCGGGAAGTACCGGTTCCGTCGAGCCGCCCGTCCAGACAAACGTGTAAGGCGGCACACCGCCGGTAGGCAGGGCCGCCGCAGAGCCGTCGCTGCCGCCGGGAACTGAGGGCGTAGTGGCGGTGGCGTTTGGCTGAACCGGATCGGGTTGATTTACCTCAGCCGTGACTACTGCCGTGCAGCCGGCGCCATCCGTGACCACGAGGTAGTAGGTGTCTGCCGGCAAATTATTCGCTATGGGAGTATCGGCGCCGTTGCTCCAGGCAAATGTGTATGCTCCGTTACCACCGGTGGCTGAAATTTCAAGAGCACCGTCCGAAGCGCCGAAACAGGAGGCATCTGCCTGATTGCTCAGTGCCAGGGAAATGTCGGAGTTTAGAATGACCGTGATTTCGAAAACGGCCGTACAGCCGTTTTCGGTATTGGTAGCCAGAAGCGTGTAGGTTCCGGGCGCGTCAACTTTGGGCTGGAGCGATGTTTCCCCCGCAGCAATGTGGCCTCCGTCGGCAGCCGTCCAGTGGTAGGAAAAACTGCCGGCAGGACTGTCATTTTGCCCCTGTAAAATCTGGTGGGTCAGTTTGCAGGTGAGCGGCTGAGCGGGCGCTACGGTGATGTCGGGCGCGGCGATATCCTGCGTAACGGTGGTTTCGACGAGGGTTGTGCAGCCGTTTGCGGTGTTGGTGGCCAGCAGGATGTATGTTCCCGGCGCGGCGATTTCCGGCTGGAGGGTGGTTTCGCCGGCATTGATTTGGCCGCCGTTAGCGGGTGTCCACTGGTAGGAAAAACTACCTGCCGGATCGTTGTTTTGCCCTTGCAAGGTCTGGGCGGTCAGGTTGCAGGTAAGCGGCGGTGCGGGCGCCACGGCGATGTCGGGTGCGGCGATGTCCTGCGTCACGAATGTTTCGGCGACAGCCGTGCAGCCGTTTGCGGTGTTGGTGGCCAGCAAGGTGTACGTTCCCGGTGCGGTGATTTCCGGCTGGAGGGTGGTTTCACCGGCATTGATTTGGCCGCCGTTAGCGGGGGTCCACTGGTAGGAAAAACTACCTGCCGGAGCGGCGTTTTGCCCTTGCAAAATTTGGGAAATCAGGGTGCAGGTAAGCGGGGGAGCCGGCGACACGGCAATGTCGGGCGCAGCAATGTCCTGCGTGACGACGACTTCGGCGACTGCCGTGCAGCCGTTTTCAGTGTTGCCGGCCAACAAGGTGTACGTACCGGGGGCAGTTATTTCCGGCTGGAGGGTGGTTTCGCCGGCCGCGATTTGGCCGCCGTTTGCTGCCGTCCACTGGTAGGAAAAATTGCCTGCGGGGCTGTTGTTCTGTCCTTGCAAGATTTGGGTGTCCAGGCTGCAAGTCAACGTCTGGGCGGGCGCCACAGCAATGTCGGGTGCTGCGATGTCCTGTGCAACGGTAGTTTCGGCGACTGCCGTGCAGCCGTTTGCCGGATCGGTTACCTGCAGCACATAGGTTCCCGGGGCATTGGCCACGGGGGAAGGGCTGTCGGCGCCGCTGAGGATGCTGCCGTTTGGGGTTGACCATTGGTAGGCGAGTGCAGGGCTACCGTCGGAGCCGTCGGCGAGCAGTGTGACGGTTTCAGCCAGGCAGGTCAGCACATCGGGCGCGGAGGCGACGGCGACGGTGGGGGTATCGTCCACCACTACGCGTACCGTATCGCGTACAGTACACAGCGGGCTGAAAAACAGGTCGTCGAGTGCAAAGGCCAAGTCGGGATCATCGGAACCGATGCAGATGGTGGCGGACGTTTGGGCGCCATTGAGCCAGACACCGGTAAAGGGATTCCAGATGCAGGAATCCTGTGGTACGGCAAAGTTGCCGAACCCGGCGCCGTTTGCCGAAAAGGTAATTTGCCCCGAACCGGCCAGATGCAATGCCCAGCCCTGAAATATGTATTCCGTACCGGGTGCAACGGAGATGGTCTGGCACCAGCGGTTCAGATAGGCGCTGGTGTCGGTGCGACTTGAGGCCAGCATCAGGTTGTTGCCCGGTGAATGGTCGGAACAGGCCGGGAAAGCAAGCGGATTGGCAATGCCGGGGTTTTCCAGCACGGAATAGCGCCTGGATTGTTGAATACTGCCGGACGTCAGGTTGCTTTGGAAACCGGTGTTGCCGTTTTCAAAACCCGCATTGTTCACCAGGTTTAGCGCCGGGTCGAATGCGCGGGTGGTGAGCACAAAGTCGGTGGTTTGGCTTACCGAAACGGAGGTCGAAGGAATGCCCGGGTTTGAAACGCCTGCTTCCGGTTGCCAGAACAGGTCGTGCGCCGGGCCTGCGACGGATCCCTGGAGCGTAACCGGGCCGGGAGTGCACAAAAACACGTCCTCGCCGGCGTATACAGCAACCGGGCAATATTGTACGGCCTGTACAAACGTGCTTGTGGTACCGGTACAGCCGGTTGCCGGGTTGGTGACGGTGAGGATGTACGTGCCGGCTGCGGTAATTTTCGGGGTGAGCGTATTGGCGCCTCCGGCGATATTCCCGTCGGGCGTACTCCACTGCACGATACCGTTGGCAGGCTGAACCGTCGCCGAAAGCGAGATTGTGTCGTTCGGATACAACAGGGGCGGGGGCTGGATCCCGGCAGTGGGGGCGACAGGCGGGTTGACGACATAAGAAGCCACGGCTGTGCAGCCGGTGGCGGTATTGGTCAGCAGGAGGGTGTATTCGCCGGGCTGATTGACGATGACATTCGGGCTGTTTGCCCCGGAAACAATATGCCCGCCCGAGCCGGTTGCCCATTGGAAACTGAGTTCGCCGGCCGGCTGATTGTACTGGCTATTGAGCACAATCGAGTTGGAAATGCAGGTCAGGTTTTGAAGCGAATAAACCCCTGCTGTCAGGGGAGGTTGGGCTTCATTGACCCGAACAACAGCGGTTTTGAAACATTCGCCTTCGATTGCCTGCGGCAAGTCTACCGTCAGGGTATAATCGCCCGGGGCGTTCACCACGGGGTGCAGCGTATTTTGCCCGGAAACGATCTGGCCGTCGTCGGTTGCCCAATGATAGGTAAATTGCTGTCCGACACTTGAGCCTTCGCCGCTGAGCGTCAACTCGGCGCCTGAGCAAGGGATAGTAGAGATTGCCGGAGTGGCTACCGCTTGCGGCGGCGTTACGAAGTAGGTTACGCTGTCTATGGCTTCGCATACCGGCCCGAAATAGAAATCGTCAAACACGATTGCAGCCTGATCAACCGGAATTGAGACGGAAAGTGTCAGGTCTGCCGTCGTGTTATTGCCGCTGTTCCAGGTGCCTTTGTAAACTACCCAGGTGCATGGAGTAGCGACTGCCGGGAATGCGGTAAGCACCTGGTTTCCATTGATACGAAACGCAATTCCCGACGGCCCCACGTTGTTGGCGGCAGCCATCCAGAAATAGAAGTGATGCGTAGTTGAAGGGGTTACCGGGACGGATTGTTTCCATATTTCCACACCGCCTGATTGGGTTGCCAGGTGAACTGCCAGCATATTGCCGCTGCCGGATGTGTGATCGGAGCATGCTTCGAGGTTGACATTGGCGCTTTGTGGATCGGGCAGTACATCATACGTCTCTGTCGGCACAAGATCGCCGGGGCTGTAGATCAAAGTACTGGCAAATCCGGCATTTCCTTGTTCAAAATCCGGGTTTTGGATCAAATTTTTGGACGGGTCAACTCCTGTTGCCTTGAGGTAGTATTTGATCGTATTGGAAACCGGCAATGGTGCAACAAGCCCTTTGAGGCCGGGAGTCATCGGAGACCAGGCCCACGACAGATAATTGCCCTCGATGGCGCCATCGGTTTGAATGATTCGTGGAGCGCACATGTACACGTCTTCTCCCGCATCCACCGTGACAGGACACTGGGCTCCGGACGGCACAATGTTTACCAAAAAACAGAGAAACAGAGTGGTACTTAGCGGGTATAGTTGTTTCATGTTGCTGTTTGTTTGATGAATCGTCTGGTGCGGCAAATATTCGTAAAAAAAACCTGTCATTGCCAGATTTGATCCTGAAAACCCAAAACACCGGGGGGCTGATGTGTCGGATGCGGGCGGTCAGGCGACGCGTTTCATACAATCTCGGGGAGTCCATGTTTGCCCGGAATGCTGCTCCTTTGTTTCTGCTACTCATGCCGTACTTTTGCCGCAAACCAACACCTGCTGTACGATGAAACGCCTTGCTGCTCTTAGCCTTTTTCTCTCCTTCTTCGTGTGCTACATGGAATGGCCACCCGACAATTCCGCCTTTGTAGGCGAAATGGCGTACCAAATACTGTTCCAGAGAGACGACCAAACCGACACGCTGCTGCATCCGATGATTTTGCTACCTTTTTTGGGCTTGCTTCTGGTGTTGTACGCAGCGCTTCGAAAAGAGCCGGACCGCCGCGTGATTTTCACCGCTATGGCGCTCATGGGCATACTGGTGCTGTTGCTGCTCGCCATCGGGATCATGGGCGGAAACGCAAAAATCGTCCTTTCCACCTTGCCGTTCATCGGCGCTTCTATTTGGTGTTTTCGGGTTTTCAGAAAAAAAGACGCCTGATTTTGTCGTGCCGACAGAAAGTCTCGACGCGCAGCACTACTTCTCCTTGCGTGCTGCCCGGAATGTCCCGTTCGGCTGGATGAAGTTCACTGCCACGGCTTTTTCCGATGCATCCATTTCGAAACGCACGCTGTACCCGTCCAGAACTTTCAGTTTGAACTCGTGGTTGCCCACCGGCACCGTCTCGTACTCCGGCTGGCCGGGTACAAACACCGTGAGCACCTCCTTTTTCAGGAACACCTTGATGTCGGCTCCGGCGATATTGTACTGCCCGCAGTATTTCTCCAGTTCACCTGACGCCATGTCCACGGCTACGGCTTTTCTTTTGAAAATGATGGACTCCACGGACGGCTCCAGTCCGAATGCCCGAAGTTCTGCCGGTTCACCTTTCAGGTCGGAAACAAACTGCAGACGGATGGGGCTGTCTTCTTCCATATCCATGCCCTCCAGGAGCGCGATGGGGCGAAACACATCGTAGTGGTAGTGCTGGAGGTAAAACCTGACGTAAGCCGATTGCGCAAAAAGCGAGTCGTTGGACACGCTCACCACCATGCTGCCGTATCCCGGGTGTTCGTACAGTCCGGCGTACTGCTGCAAGGGCAGGGTAGGGGAGGTGCCCGTTTTTCGGGCCAGGTCTTGTGGCTGTTCCTGCCCTTCGATGGCGGCTTTTTGCTTTTGCATCCGGGCCAGCAGGTCGGCATTCCAGTTGTGGTAGGGCAGACCCAGCAGGCGGTCGGCGATCAGGTTACGAACGATGGAGGGCACCAGCGAGCCGTTCTGGTTGACCAGCACGACTACGCCGATGCTGTCGCTGGGAAAGAAACATACGTTGGCGGAAAAGCCGTTGATGTTGCCGCCGTGCTCCACGCGGTAGTGGCCGTAGTACGATGCCAGCATCCAGCCTAAGCCGTAACTGCTGAAAAAAACGTTCGGGTTTTCCGGCTCCGGCGCCCCGCCGCCCATAACCATCTGGGGCGAGATGGCTTGCTGGATGTAACTGCCGGATAGCACTTCCTTGCCCTGAAGTTTGCCGCCGTTTACCCAAAGGGCCACCCAGTTGGCCATGTCCGCAGCGCCGGCACAAATACTGCCTGCCGGTCCCATGCCTTCAATGCGGTAGTAGTCCATGTATCGGATGGTGCTGTCTTTTTCATAATACCCTTTGGCTACATCGGCGCCGGCAGGTGCATTCCAGATATCGAACATGGCCGTTTTCATACCCAAGGGCTGGAAAAACCGCTCGCGAATGTTGTCTTCCCACGATTTTTTGGTCAGTTTCTCCGCAATGGCCCCCTGGAGCAGGAACCCGTAGTTGTTGTATTGCCACTGTTCGCGCAAGCCGGCGGAAGGCTCAAAATAGCGCATCCGGTACACAAAACTGTCGCGTGTGGTCGGATTGAGGTACCAGGCCATGTCGTGTCGCGGCAGTCCGCTGCGGTGGCACATGATGTCGCGCAGGGTGAGGAAGGTATTCAGTTCGTCGTTGTACAGGCGCAGGTCGGGCAGGTAGGTGTGCACCTTTTCATCGAAGTCGAGTTGCTTGTCGTCGGCCAGAATGCCGAGCAGGGCGCAGGTGAACGCCTTGGTGGAGGAGCCGATCTGAAAAATCGTGTTTGGCGTGACGGGCAGTTTGTTTTCGTAGTCGCGAAAGCCATAGCCCTCGGCCAAAAGCACCTTGCCTTTTTCCACCACCGCCACGCCGCAGCCTGCAGCGTGCCAGTCGTTCAGCACGCGCCGGATCATAGTGTCGAGGCCCGCAAGGCGCTGATCGCTGTTGTTTTGGGGCCTGGTTTTGCCGGGTTTTTGGGCGGCAAGAGAGCCGGCAACGAGTAGCAGAAGGAGAAATGCGTAGACAAGTTTTTGCATGACGTGGTGTTTTTTTTTACCGCAGAGACGCAGAGACGCAGAGACACGGAGTGAGAGGCTACTATTTGGGTAAAAAACAACTCCGCGTCTCCGCGTCTCTGCGGTGAATTTATTCAACAATGCCCAAAAATGGAAAAACTGCTCGCACAAGCACAGCCCTTGCTCTGCCAAGCAGCGGATTTTTTGGATGAACTGCCCGACAACCAAAAACTTCTACTTTTGTCCCCCTATGCCGACCAACGCTACGCTCGCCGACAAATTCAGCCGCATGGACATTTTCCGCTCGGTGCCGAGGCCTGTTCTGGAGCACCTGGCCGACCAAAGCCGGATCGAGGAAGTGCCTGCGGGCGGTGTGGTGTTTCAAAAAGGCGACCTGGGACGCTCGCTGTTCCTCATCCTCGACGGCGAAACCCGCGTGCACGACGGCGAGTACACCGTGGCACACATGCACGCCGGGCACTGTTTCGGCGAAATGGCTCTGCTCGACGAAGGGCCGCGCTCCATGTCGGTAAGCGCCGTAGCACCCACCCGCCTTGCCCGCATTGACCGGGAGGTGTTCTTCGGCGTGCTGGGCGAATACCCCGAGGTGATGCAGAAAATTGTGAGCCTGCTCACCCGGCGCCTGCGCCACCAGACCGACAAAACCCTGGAGCAACTCCAGCGCCGGGAGGAGCAACTGACCCACCTCGTGGAGGCCCGCACCGCCGAACTGATGCAGCAAAAAGAGGAAGCCGAAAACCTGCGCGTCAAAGCCGAAGCCGAAAAACGCGAAGCCGAACGCCAGCGCCTGCGCGCCGAGCAGAGCGAACGCGCCGAGCAGCAGTTTTTGGCCAACATGAGCCACGAAATCCGAACGCCCATGAACGCCGTGATGGGCATGACCAACCTGCTGCTGCAAAAGAACCCGCGCGAAGACCAGTTGCTGTACCTGCACAGCATCCGGCAGTCGTCGGAAGCCCTGCTGGTCATCCTGAACGACATCCTCGATATTTCCAAAATACAGGCCGGCAAGATGGAACTGGAACTGACCGACCTGTCCGTAGCCGACATCCTCGAACAAGTGCGCACCACGCTCCAGTTTCGCGCGGAGGAAAAGGGCCTGGCGCTCGAATTAGACTACGACCCGCACATTCCGCCGGTACTCGTGGGCGATCCTGTCCGGTTGCAGCAGGTGTTGCTCAACCTCGCGGGCAACGCCGTCAAATTCACCGAAAAAGGCCGGGTGACGCTCTCTGCGTCGCTGCTCGAACGCCGGAACAACCGCTGCCGCCTGCGTTTCGCCGTGCGCGACACCGGCATCGGTATGACGCCCGAGCAATTAGCCGTGGTGTTCGAAAGTTTTCGCCAGGCATCGGGCGACACCACCCGCAAATACGGGGGCACAGGGCTGGGGCTGAGCATTTCCAAACAGTTGGTGGAAAAATTCGGCGGCACAATCGAGGCGGAGAGTCGCCCCGGCGAAGGCTCCGCATTTTGGTTTGATATCCAACTGCCCGTCGGCGTCCGCCGTGAGCGGGCGCCCGAAACCGCCCCCGCCGCCGAATCTGCCGAAACCCTGCGCGGCCTGCGTGTGCTGGTAGCCGAAGACAACCCGTTCAACCGCATCGTGGCGGTGGAAACCCTCGAAATGCTCATCCCTGAAGTAGTCGTGCGCACCGCCGAAAACGGCCGCGAAGCGCTCGATCTGGTGCAGGCGGAACGTTTCGACGCGGTGCTCATGGACGTGGCCATGCCGGTCATGGACGGATTGGAAGCCACTCGCGCCATACGCGCCCTGCCCGCGCCGCTGAACGCCGTGCCGGTCATTGCGTTCACGGCATCCGTCACGCAAAAGGAAGTGCGCCGCTGCCTGCAACACGGCATGAACGGCTGCGTGCCCAAGCCGTTCCGCGACGAGCAGTTGCTGGCCGCGCTGCTGACCGTGCGTGCGGGAGTGTCGGCTACGCCGGCGCTATCGGTCGAAACGGAAACCGCCGAACCGCCGAAGCAGGCGTCGGTGCAACTGGAGTTTCTGGAAAAATTAGCCGGTGGCAAACCCGAGCGCATGCGTAAGTACCTCGACCTGTACCTTGATTCGGTGAATGGCGCCCTGCCCCGCATCGAAGCGGCGCTGGCTGCCGGCGATCTGGACGAGTTGCGCCGGGTGGTGCATACCGTGAAACCACAATTCCGGATGCTGGGCATGGAAGATGTGGCACAGTTGGCGCAGCACATCGAAAACCAGGCAAAAGGCGAGGCGGAGCCGGAGGGCCTGCCGGAAAATGTGGAGCGGCTGTTGGGGGCGATGCGAGAGTCGGTGGCGGGGTTCGGCACATTGAATCTGAAAGGGTTCAAACACTCCTATTAGTTATGACTCTCCGACTTGTTTTTTTGCAATCCGGCAAAGCCTTTTGCCCATAACCGCTCTTGAATTAAGCAGTTATGGGCAAAAGAGCATAGACTCGTCATTGTTTTTTTACAAGTAGTTGAAATAATCTGTAAGCGAGAGCAAAAGAAGTAACAAGAACTGCCCCCCAAGTAATAAGTGTCACCATTTGATGATTATTAGTAAGTTGTAAAACACTTAATACTACAAAAAAGAGGGAGAAAATTGCCATTCCAATGTATAGTACATTGTTGCTGTTTTTATCTTCTTTACCGGATAATTTTTTTGAAAAAAGCAGGCAAATGAAGATTAAGCCATTGATTAACATTATCTTATCCAGCATGCTAACACTTTTGTCTGATTGTTGACATTGCGTATCCATATGAAACTATGGCTCCACCCCAATTTGCTATGGCCCCAATTCCTGTCGGGGCGGTTAAAATACCAGTTGCTATATACGCGCAAGTATCAATAACTGCCATTGCCCCTGAAATACACGGGCCTGCGCCAAGGGTTGATGCTAAAGTTGAAAGAAACCATCTTGACTCAACATTACTCCCGTTTGGCGAAAATTCATCTTCTCCAACTCGACTTAGCAACTCATCGTAGAAGCATTGAGAAAATCCTTCGGATGAAATTATGTCCTTAAATTCAACCAATGTGCTTAGAAAAGCAGCCACATTACTACTATCTATCAACAGTTCTTGTTCATAAATTTCTGCTAAAACAATTAAAGGAATAGGGGAAGAAAAGGTGTCCGTTGCGTTGTGCAGATTGTCAAGTTTGGTTTGAATACTCAAAATACTCGTATCTCTGAATTGTGACCAAAACCCAACGAATCCCTGAGCTATCGACATGAACTCCTCTTCTGTAAAACAACCTTCTTGTAGAAGGTTGGTACGTTCACTCTCTGTTGACTGCTGGTTTTGTTGGCAACTTTGCACAAACGTCATTAGCATGATCAAGACTAAAAAACAAGATTTTTTCATTACAAACTTTGCTTAAAGGATTGCGCCTACTCTCCGGCTTTTCGGCATCCGCCCCGCCTACTCGTTTGAGGGATTTTCGACGGTTGTTTTCCCGTGATGCTCGCGCGTCGGCATCACGGGACAAAAGTCGGCGCTGCTCCAATTCGGGAACGGTTCATTTCGCGTCAGTTCGCATCATTTCGCGTCAACTTGCGTCAGTTCGCGCCAGCCAAGGGATTCCAGTATCTCAAGTTGTCTGGCGGGCGGGATCAAACCCCGGTCAACCGTCATGTTTGCTTTGATCATGAGCCGTCGGAGTGTGCTCACGCTGATGCCCATTTTTTGAGCAAGTTCTTTTTTGTTCAACGGGAGGGGCTGTTCAGGGTTATTGGCGTCGGGCTTCATGTTCGATTATGGTTTGGAGATGAGAAAAGCGGTGTTGATTGAGCAAAAGTAAAAAAGGCTCGATAAATATCTCCCCCCCCCCACAAAAAAGTTTGTTTTATTTCAGTATTGGATTGTTTTGGGCAATTTGTTGTGGTTTCTTGGTGTTGGCCAATACGTCGCGGTAGCCCTTGTAGTACACCGGTATGCCGTCAATAATCTCCTTTACCAACAGGTCGGGTACCGGCAATAAGGCGTTTTTTTTCGATGTGCTCGGCGGTAGTGGCTGCCATGGACGGTATTTTTTCACAAAACCATACGTTGTCGCACAGGCCGGCAAATTTTTTTGGATGTCGGTGTAATTTATCTTCCACTTCGAATACCAATAGGCAAACAACGATTCCGAACGCCCGCAACATGTTCACCGACGAGCACGTGTTCCTGCAACAAATAGAAGCCAATATCGGCATCGTCCGAAAGGTTGTTCACTTGTATGTGGAACACCCCGACGACCGCCGCGACCTCCAGCAGGAAATTCTCTACCAAGCCTGGAAAGCGTTTCCGGCGTTTCAGGGATTGTCCAAGTTTTCGACCTGGCTGTATCGGGTCAGCCTGAACACGGTGCTTACGTTCCGCAAGCGCGAAAGCAAACACACCACTGACCCACTGGAAGTCGTCGGGCAGGATCATCCTGCCCCGGAAGACTCCGACTCCGACAATGCCGAACATTTGTACGATGCCATTCGCCAACTCAAGGAAGCCGAACGCGCGCTCATCATGCTCCACTTGGACGGATTCGGCAACGAGGAGATCGCCGACATCACCGGACTGACGGCCAACAACGTGGCGGTAAAACTGCACCGCATCAAAAACGATTTGACTAAACGCCTAAACGGTTAAGCCATGGATATTCAACAAGAATGGAAGCGACTGAATGAAGGCCGTTTCGACCCCGGCGAACCGACGCATCTCGCCGTCGGCGACTTGATGCGCCACCCCAAACAGTCGCCCCTGGCTATCCTGCGCCGCAACGCAAAGATCAACATGGGCTTTGCAGCCGTGTTTCTCGCCGGGTTTTGTGTGCTGTTTGTACTGAACCCGCACCCGTACATTCGGCTTTGTCTGGGCGTGCTCATATTGGCCTACCTGACAGCCATGTTGTTTACCGTCTACAAACTGCGCCGCCTGCCGCCCATCCCCGACATGGGCGGCGCCGTGCTTCCGGTGATGAAGGCCTACCAC
>JAEUUV010000121.1 GCA_016787285.1 Saprospiraceae bacterium
AAGGGCTTGTAAACGTGACGTTTACGGTGGCTCCGGCGCACACGGTCTGGTTGGCGGGGTCGTCCACCTGAGGTCTTGGGTTGACGGTGATGGTAAACGACACCGGCGTGCCGGTACAGGCGCCAAGCGTGGGGGTAATGGTAATGGTGGCTGTTTGCTGGGTTGTTACATTGGCTGACGTGAAATTGATACTTCCGGTACCACCGGCGCCGAGCCCGATGGCGGTGTTGCTGTTAGTCCAGGGGAATGTGGCGCCCGGGGTGCCTGTGATGGGGATATTGACCGGAGTATTGCCGCACACGGTCACATCGGCAGGCAGGTTGACGGTTGGGGCCGGGGTGATGGTCACGGTGAATTGTTCCTGGTCGGAGCAGCCGGGGCCGTTGCTGTCGAACGCGTAGAGCGTGGTAGTTGTGGTAATCACATCGCCGGGGTTGTATTGCGTGCCGGAGCCGTTGGGGCCGGTGAAATAGGCCGCGTTCGGGGTGAGGTTGGTGCCGCTGATGGGCGGCAGGGTGTATGAACTACAAACGGTGACGTTGGCAATCGGGTTAATCACAGGCGGCATGGGTGCGGGCGAGGTGGGCGGCACATTACAGCCACCATTGCCGTAAGCCCCGGAGACGGGCAGGAAATAGTCGCCGTTGGCATTGCTCAGGGCCGCACGGTCATAGGTGAAACTGTAATCGCAGCCGGCACCGAATGAAACGATGGTCGTGCGGGGGCCGGTGCCGGCGTTCGAGAAGGCGCCCGCCGAGCGGACGCAGGTGCTGGAAATGACGAACACACACTGCCCGGCGCTACACAGGGCGGCGAAGTTGTACAGCCCCGCCGTGGAGCCGGCACTGGTTTGTATCACCAAGATGGCATTGGCGGGGATGTTTGCACCCGAACCCACGGCGATCAGGTTCGGGCAGCCGGTGTACGCGCCGATATTGCCGGTGGTCAGGCCGCAGGGGGTGGGATCGGCCGGCCAGTTGTCCATGTTGGTGTTGATGTCGTTGTTCGTCTGGCCGATGATGTTGTTGTTGACATCGTAATCCACCTGCAGGTTGGCCGTATTGAATCCGCCGCCGGAGTGGATGATGATAAATTCGTTGAATTGTTCCGGGCCGCAGGCGTCAATCATGACGGCCTCCACTGTGGGGCACTGGGCGTTCAGGCGGACAGCGGAAAAAGCAAAAAGGAGAAACGGGAGTACGGGCAGTGTGGGTAGTGTTTGTTTCATACATGTAGTTTGTGTTGCACCCGGAAAAAATCGGTCAACAAAGGTACTCGTGTCGGTTGACCTCTGCGGCGAAAAGCCGGGTAAATAACGATTTCTTCAAGTGCCGGATGTGCGCTACTTTTGGCGCGTTTAATTTTCACCGTAGAGGCGCAGAGACGCGGAGTTAAAATTTTTTCAAAAAACTCCGCGTCTCTGCGCCTCTGCGGTGAAAAAGAAATGCTTACTCTGCGGTAAGCAAAGAAGTCAAATATCCTCGCCATGCACATCATTCCTTCTTTCGACCTGATGGACGGTCGGCTTGTCCGGCTCCGGCAGGGCGACTTTGATCAAAAAACGGAATACCCTAGCGATCCGCTCGACCTTGCCCGCGAGTTGGAAGCCGCAGGTATCCGGCGTCTGCATATCATTGACCTCGACGGCGCCCGGGAGGGGCACCCCGTCAACCTGCACATCCTCGAACAAATTGCCGCCCGCACCCGGCTGGAGATTGACTACGGCGGAGGCTTGCGTTCCATCCCGGCTCTGCGTCAGGTGTGGGATGCCGGCGCCCAGATGTTCTCCGTAGGCAGTGTGGCCGTGCTGGCGCCTGATGAATTTCGCGCCTGGGTGGAGCGTTTCGGAGCCGACCGTTTTTTAGTAGGCGCCGATGTCCGCAACCGCATGGTGGCGGTACACGGCTGGGTGGAGCAAACCAGTTTCGACCTGTTCGACCTGATGACCCGTCTGACCAAACTCGGGGTGCGGCAAGTTTCGGTTACCGACATCGCCCGTGACGGCGAACTTGGCGGGCCTGCAGTGGAACTCTACCGCGACCTGCTTCGGCTATTTCCCGACATTCAATTAGTTGCCAGTGGAGGTATAAGCAGCGTTTCCGATCTGGAAGAACTCCAGTCTATTGGTTGTGCCGGCGCACTTGTCGGCAAAGCCTTTTTTGAAGGGGTGATCCCGATCCAGTATTTTAAGGTATATTCAAAAACTTAGGTTGGAAGGTTTCCGGTTGGAGGATCGGCGAACCGGAAACCTTCTAACCGGAAACCTTCCAACCGGAAACCTTCCAATCTTCTCCGTTTATGCAACACCGCTTTTGGCTCGCCCCTGTTCTTGTTCTCCTTGCCGTTGTGAGTGTGGATGCTCAGATTCGTTACCAGTTGGGTTTCACTACCGGGGTAAATTATTCCACGCTGCGATCGGATCGGTTTACCACATCGGTGGGGCGCATTGCGCCGCTCATTGGCTGTTCCTTTGCAGTGGCGCCGGGCGACTTGCTGGAGTTGAACCAGGAGATTGTGCTAAGTCTCGGCGGCGCCGAAGCGCGGGCAGTTTATTTCCGTGCGGAGCAGAAGCCGGAAGAGCATACTTACGCCTATTATTACTATTCCTTCGAAACGTCGCTCTTCGTCGGCTTCCGGCCGGGGCGCGACATACCTGTGCTGCTTCAGGCTGGAGGATTCCTGGGCGCCAACTTTAACGCGCTGAACCGCTCGCTACGGGAGCTCATGATTCTGGATTACGTCAACATCAACAAGGCCATGCGTGCGGTAGACCTCAACGATGCTTTCTCCGGGTTGGACTACGGCCCCGCAGTCGGGCTCGCCCTTGGGGAAGGCCGCTGGCGCGGAAATATCCGCTACTACCTCGGTCTCAAAAACCTGTACGACTACATTGATTTCGTGCAGCCTGGTCCCGGTATTCGTACCAGTGCCTTGCGGGCCTCCCTGACGTATTTTTTGAAGTGAGCAGTACCCGGCCATGGTCATTCGCCCGACGACATCGCACTCCAACGGGTCAACCCCACCCCCAACCCCTCCCCCGGCGGGGAGGGGGGCCTGCCCTCGAAAACGAAAAAAAATCCCAAGTAAGGATACCTGTGCTTTCCTAAGAGGAATCAACCAATGACGCTTGATGTTGCCCCCCCTCCCCGCCGGGGGAGGGGTTGGGGTTGACCCGCCGGAGCCCGACGTCCCGAAAAAAAATTAAAAAAATTTTCCACATACTTGTCCACACCCGAAGGCGCTTCGAGACGGCACAAGGGAGCCGCCTTCGGCTTCCCGTGCCGAAAAAAACAAGGTACCCGGTATTTTTCAGGTGTACATAAATCGCGTTCCAAACCCGTTTTTGCAGCGGAATGCGGGGGAGTCTTCCACCTGAAAAAAAATTTTAAAGAATCTTTGGGGGGCATAAAGCTGGATTTGAAGGAATCGCATACCTTCGCAAGGTGAAAGGCGATGGAATATCGTCTTCAGGTTTTCCAATTTTGTTAGGCACTATTTTTGTGGTGCTGTGATTCTTTGTCATAAAGATGACTTACCCGGTTCCTTAAACCGATTCGGAAAGTTTTACTTTAATCCAGATTGATTCGGAATTTCTCGATTTTTATCTATAATAACTTTAACAAAATTATCAATCTCATGAAAAAAGTCTACGAGGCTTCCACGCCCGGCTTTAGCCGTGTGATGAGCAATGTGGCATCCCTTTTTTCAAGCAGAACAATGTCCGCGCTACCCGCTGTTGCGACGTTGCTCTGTTTGTCGTTTGTAGGGACCAACATTGCTTACGCCCAGCCGTGTGCTGGTGTGAGCTGTGACATCAGCTTCGCCAACCTGCCGACGCCAATGCCCCCCGTGGGTATGCCTGCAGAGATCACGTTCTGCTTGAACTCGCAGGGTACAGGGCAAATCACTCCCCAACTGATGGGTGGCTACACGTCATCTTCCAACGGGACGTGTTGCACTATCGTTCGCGTCTGGGAGAATGCGGCTGCGACCAATCCGCTCACACCGGCCGACGCCGATTACGATGTGGATTGCACGGACATCGGCCGTACCATCAACGTTTGGGTGACGCGTGAAACGAACGTGCCACCCATACAAGGTGGCCCGGGCCGAAGTGCACCTCTCCCCTTCGCGATCTACATCGCCGACTGCACGCCGCCGAGCATCGTTTGCCCGGCGCCGCAAACGCTTCTGTGTCTGGACGACTACACCAACTCGCTCCCGCCAAACCCGATGACGTATGATGATTTCAACAACCTCGGTGGCGGCGCTTCGGTGACCGACAATGCCGATGATTGTGGACCGACTGGCTTTGAAGTTTCGTACTCGGATGCATTTTCGAATCTGGTTTGCCTGAACGGTTTCACCGTCACGCGAACCTATGTGGCTAAAGACGCTACCGGCTGGACGGCCTCCTGCACACAAGTAATTACGGTGTCGGATAACCAGCCTCCGTTCTTCACCAACCTTCCGCAAGACCTGACGCTGAACTGCCCGCGGATCAACGCCGGCGCAATCCAGTATGGTCTCGATGTGCTGGCTATCCAACTCGCTATTCAGAACTGGCTGAACAACTACGGTGGCGGCACGGTGGACGACTCCTGTCCGGGCGGCTTCACCCAGAACGTAGTGCTGTGTTTGCTTGGCCAAGGACTCATCGGCTGCCAAACGACTTCCCCGGCAACGGGCATTGGCGTTTGGAATCAAATGCCGGAAGCCTGCTCCCCGCAACCGCGCGAGGTGCAGGTCGGTTTTTTTGTGACCGATGCCTGCGGCAACGAAGCCTTCGCTGTAGCGAAAGTAATTCTGGTTGATAATGTTCCTCCGACGATCACGGCGCTGCCCGGCGGCAACGCCTTCAGCGTTACCTGTGAAAATCTGGTGCCGGCCCCGAATCCGCTGGCTGTCGTAGCAAACGACAACTGTACGGGTACGACTCCGCCTCCGGCTGCTACTTACGCCCAACTCATTCGCGAGTGGGTAAGCGATGTACCGTCGCCGGTGGCCAGCCCGACTTGCGGCAACCGCACCATCGTCCGTACCTACCGGGTGACGGACTGCGCCGGCAACTCGGCCACGCGCTCGCAGACAATCACAGTCAACGACAACGTACTCCCGGTGTGGGGACCGAATCCTTCGGCACTGCTCCTGAGCTGCGATGATCCTGATCTGGAAGATAAAATCGATACTTGGCTTGCCGACAACGGTGGCGCCGACGCTACCGACAACTGCAACGGCGTGACCATTTCTGCCGACTATGCATCCGGTGCTGCTGTTCTGGTCGCCATGGCGGCTTGGTGCCCGGGCAACACACCCACCCGTTCGGTGAACGTAACGTTCTCGCTCGTGGATGGTTGTGGAAATGCTGCCGCCAACCGCGTTGTTGCCGTAACGCTTTACGATTACTCGGCACCGACTGCAGATCCAATCCCCAACGCAACAGCACAATGCAATCCCAGCGAAGTGCCCAACGCTACATTGACTGGAGTCACGGACAACTGCACGGCTTCTGCCGACGTAACCGTTACGCCCCAGCCGGAGATTCTTATCTCCGCGGGCAACGGCTGCGCTGCCAGCCCGCGGGTATATGTGCGCAACTACCGCCTGACGGACTGCGCCGGCAATACCCGCGACATTCCGCAGATCATTGTGGTAGCAGATACGCAAGCGCCGAACTGGACGGTTGATCCCAGCCCGCTGACACTTACTTCCTGCCCGCCGTCGAATACCGATATTCAGAACTGGCTGGACAGCGAAGGCACTACGGGTATGGCTACAGATAACTGCGGTACGGTAAACTTCCGCACAATCCCGGCTACAGTAGCAGAAATCCGCGCGTTGCTGGGCCCCTGCGCTCCCTTTGCGGGTTCGGTTACGGTAACATTCGTAGCAGAAGACCTCTGTGGTAACTCGTCCACCAAAACTGCCGTACTGACGGTGGAAGACAATGTAAATCCCAGTGCCGGCAACCCTGCTACGATTAGCGTAAAATGCATTTCGGAAATTCCCGCTCCGAATATCGCTGTGGTACCTGGCGTCTCCGATGCTTGCTCGCCTGCAGGTACCATCACGGTGAAATACGAGCGCGACTCTACTTTCGGCAACCTGCCTGGCTGCCCTGGTAATGTGTACCAGTTCTTCCATATTTACAGCATTCAAGATTGCTCCGGCAACTGGATCGAACGCGCTCAGCGTTTCAATGTTTCCGACGATGTTGAACCGAACGCCAACTGCAAAGCCGTCACGGTCTCCCTTGATGCCAACGGCACGGTAGAAGTGTGCGCAGAACAGTTCGACGACAACAGCGCCGACAACTGCGCCGGTGACCTGACCTACGAGTTCTCCCGCGATATTATCAACGACGGGATCAACTTTGCTTATGGCCCGTACACGGAATGCAAAGACTTTACCTGCGCCGATATTGACAATATCGCAACCTGTGCAGCCAATACGAACAACGCTGCTCAAATCGCCGTCCGTATCCGCGTCATTGACGTGTGCGGCAACGTTTCCGGTTACTGCACGACCAACCTGACGGTGGTGGATGACATCGATCCGACCATCACTTGCCCGGATGACCGCGAGGTCCCGCTCAGCGATGAAGGTGACTACGACTGCCAAACTGCAGTTGAAATTGAGCACCCGACTCCTGCTGACAACTGCTCCGTACTGTGCTACGAAATGGAAGTACAGAAAGAGATTGACGGTGTGTTCGTGACGATTGATCCTGCTACAGGTGCTCCGGCTCCGAACTACCGCCAACCGGTAGTTGCCGGTGATATCGCAACCTACACCTTCGAAAAAGGTCCGTTCTGCGGCGTCAATGCCAACGACGAAGTGCGCCGCGACGATGAGTACATTATCATCTACTACATCCGCGACGAACATGGTAATTCCAATACTTGCCAGTACAAGATTACCATCGTAGACGATCTGGCTCCGGTGTTCACACTCTGCCCGAGTCAGCCGATCATCGAAGCACAAGCCACTGCCGGTGACTGCTACCAGTTCAAGTGCTGGGAGCCGCCGACGTGGTACGACAACTGCCAGTTCCCGTACTTCGGCGAAGGCAGCGGCTACTGCCCGATCCCGACTCTCGTGGTAACAACCAGCGACCCGTCTGTGATGGTGGATACCATCGGCGACGACCACTGCGCGCTGTTCCCCGTTGGTGAAACGCAAGTATACTACACCGTAACCGACTTCTGTGGCAACTCCGCCACCTGCACGGTGACGGTGATTATTTCCGATATCGAAGATCCGATGGCAATGTGCGTACCGGTTAAGACGGTGAACCTGTTGCCTCTTTATCCTGGCCCGGGTTTCACGACTCTGACTTATGCCGATATTGACGCAGGTAGCACCGACAATTGTGGCCTATGTGACAAGGAGGTTGGCCGAGTATATACACCTGGAGGCCCGATTCTTTATGGCCCTCAAGTATACCTTGATTGCAATGATGTGGCGAACTCGCCCATTACTGTTTACCTCCGTGTGAAAGATTGCGGTCAGCCGATTCAGAACGAAAGTGTTTGCGAAACTCAAGTTACAGTTCTGGACTATCAACAACCGACCATTGCTTCGTGTCCTGCCGACATTGTACAATGCACAGATATAGATGCATGCAATGCAGTAGTGACCTACAATATTCCCACCTTTAACGATGGCTGCAACAGGCAGCATAACGGGACTTTGCAAAGTGGTTTGGCTTCCGGTGAGACGTTCCCAATTGGGGAGACGCTGGTAGTGTATGACTATACTTCTCCAGACAATGGATTCAATGTAATTTGCCAGTTCAACGTAACGATCGAAGACTGCCAGGCGCCGAACATGGTTTGCCCGCCGGATGTGACACTCACATGCCTCGAGCCGCTGTGCTGCCCCGAAGATTTCACGGGTGGTACGCTGACCGACAACTGCGGTGTGACCCTGCTCCAGTCGAGCGACTTTGACAACAACCTGAGCCACTGCACATACGACGGCGTTCACGTTGTTGTACGTACATACACCGCTTGGGATGCTGCCGGCAACACCTCGACCTGCCAGCGCACCTACACCTGGACGGAAGACACCGAACTGCCGGTGCTCGTTCAAAAGCCCGGTGACCTTTCTTTTGAATGCGCTGCCGATGTTCCTGCTCCGCCGGTTCAGTCCGCTACGGACAACTGTGGTACGGTGAACATTGACTTCGTTGAAGTGGTGCAAAACAATCTGTGCGTAAACCAGACGGTGATCATCCGTACCTGGACCGCTACCGACCTGTGCGGTAACACGACGCAACACGTACAAACCATCACCGTAAACGATGATGACGTTCCGACCTTCACAGACACGCCGGATAATCTGACATTCGATTGCTCGGAAGATGTTCCGGCTATTGACAACCCGACGATTGACGACAACTGCGATATTTTCACGGTTGACTTCGCCGAGACGACGGATCCGGGCGGTTGCGAAGATCGTTTTGTGATTTCCCGCACCTGGACGGCTACCGACCTTTGCGGCAACACCAATACGTTTACGCAGACCATCACGATCTACGACGGTGCTGCTCCGAGCATCACTAACGTTGCCGACGACTACGACGGCCAGTGTGCTACGGAAGTTCCTGCTGTGGTGGCTCCGACTATTTCGGACAACTGCGAACAATTCACGGTTGATTTCTCTGAAACACTCACGCCGCGTGGATGTGAAGATAACTTTATCTTGACTCGCCGCTGGTTGGCTACCGATGCCTGTGGAAATCAGACTGTTGCTTTCCAGATCATTACGATCAACGATACGACTGATCCGGAATTGATTGACACGCCGAATGCTACCGAAACGGTTGAGTGCGCTTCGGATGTTCCGGCAGTAGCCAACGTGACGGCTACCGACAACTGCGGCGAACCGCTGACCGTTGACTTCTCGGAAGTGCAAATTCCGGGCGCTTGTGTGAATCAGTACCAACTCGTTCGCACCTGGACAGCTGAAGACGACTGCGGTAATTCCACGTCGTTCGTTCAGACCATCACGGTGAACGATGACGTCGCTCCGACCTTCTCCAATAAGCCGGCGGACTACAGCGCCGATTGTTCGGAAGATGTACAGCCTGTGGTTGCTCCCGATGTGGACGACAACTGTGATGTGTACACGGTTGACTTCTCCGAAACGACGGCTCCCGGCGGTTGCGAAGATAATTTCGTGATCACACGTACCTGGGTGGCTACCGACATCTGCGGCAATGCCAGCACCTATGTTCAGACCGTCACGATCGAAGACGACATTGCTCCGGTGTTCTCCAACGTACCTGCCGGCGAATCGCACGATTGCTCGCAAGACGTGCCTGCCGTAGTACATCCGGATGTGTTGGACAACTGCAGCCAGGTTGTGGTTGACTTCTCCGAGACGATTGCTCCGGGTGGTTGCGAAGACAAGTTCACGGTAACCCGTACTTGGGTAGCTACCGACGCTTGCGGCAATCAGGCCATGACGCAACAAGTAATCAGCATTTTTGACAATATCGCTCCGGTGCTGGGTAACCTGCCCGATCCGCTTGTGATCGAAGACTGCGCTCAGGATGTTCCGTTGCCTGCATTGGTAACGGCTTCCGACAACTGCGGCCAGCTTCTTGATGTCGAACTGACCGAGATCAACATCCCGGGCACCTGCCACGACCGCTTCTCGGTGCTGCGCCGCTGGACGGCTCAGGACGCTTGCGGCAACATCACGGCATTTGTCCAACTTATCACGATCATTGACAATCAGGCTCCTGTACTCACCAATACGCCAGCTCCGCTGGTGAATGTGGAATGTGCAGAATCTGTGCCCGCTATGCCGTTCCCGCCGGTAGGCGCTACCGACAACTGCGGCGCCCCGATTGATGTGGAGTTTGCTGAAATTGAAATTCCGGGCATTTGTGCCAACCAATACAGCATCATCCGCCGCTGGACGGCCGAAGATGCTTGCGGTAACATTTCGACATTTGTTCAGCGCATCAACATTAACGACACCGAGGCTCCTGAACTCACCAACCTGCCTGCTGCCCTTGTGGAAGTAGATTGCGCCGATGAGGTTCCGGCTATGCCGAACCCGCCGGTAGGCGCTACCGACAACTGCGGCGCTCCGGTGGATGTAGAGTTCTCCGAAGTGGAAATCCCGGGCAACTGCCCGAACCAGTACAGCATCACGCGTACCTGGACGGCTGAAGACGTTTGCGGCAACACGACCGTGTTCGTACAGACGATCAATATCTTCGACGACGAGGCTCCGGTGCTGACTGTTACTCCGGTTGACCGCACCTACGAATGCTACGACGAAGTACCCGCTGCTCCGATTGATCAGCAGGCTATTGACAACTGCGATATCGCATTCATTGATTTCTCTGAATCTGTTGAAGGCGGCACCAACCAAGATCCGAACTGGAGCTGCCCGAACAACGTGACCATCACCCGTCGCTGGGTAGCTACTGACTTGTGCGGTAATACGGTGGAACACATTCAGGAAATCCGCGTACACGACGAAATTCCTCCGTCCTGGATTGACTTCGATCCGAAAGACCGCCACTACGACTGTCTGGATGATGTCCTGCCTGCTCCGGACCAGCAAACGCTGGCTGCCGATAACTGCGAAGTAGTAGTTGTTGACTTCCTCGAAACGCGTGCCGATGACTCCTGCCAAAACCAGGTGACCATCATCCGCCGTTGGGAAGCAACCGACCTTTGCGGCAACAAGAGCACGCGCTGGCAGTATCTCTATGTACGTGATACCATCGCTCCGGTGTTCCCGACGACTCCGGTTGACCGCAACTACGATTGCGTGGAAGACGTGGAAACTGCTCCGCTCAACCCGGCAACGGATAACTGCCAGGTAGTGAATGTGGACTTCGCTGAATTCACCAACCCGGGCGACTGCCCGAGCCAGGTGGTGATCAACCGCCGCTGGGTGGCTACCGACTTGTGCGGTAACACCGCCGAGCACTGGCAGACCATCACGGTGAACGACGACGAGGCTCCGGTATTGAGCTCTACTCCGTTTGATGTAAACGTGGATTGCTCGCAAGACGTACCGGCTGCTCCGGTCGTAACGGCAACCGACAACTGCGACGACGTACTTGTAGAGTTCTCCGAGACGACGGCTCCGGGCGGTTGCGAAAACCAATACGTGATCACCCGCCACTGGCAGGCTGCCGACTTGTGCGGCAACTCCGTGGAGTGGTATCAGACCATCACGGTGAACGACGACGAAGCTCCGGTTGTCACGGCACCCGCCGGTCTTACGCTGGATTGTGGCGACATCAACGAGACGCTCGATCCGAGCGCTTCGGTTGCCAACTGGCTGGCCAGTGCAACGGCAACTGACAACTGCGATCAAACGGTAGATATCACCTACGATTTCAATGCCACAGATTTGAATGTATGTGTTGGCGGTACCCTGACGGTGACGTGGACGGCTACAGACGCTTGCGGCAATGTAGGTACATCTGCTTCGACGATCACGATTGTACCGGACACGGAAGATCCGATTGTAACGGCTCCGGCCGCTATTACGCTGGACTGCGGCGATATCAACGAAACGCTTGACCCGAGCGCTACGATCAGCAACTGGCTGGCAAGTGCAACGGCAACGGACAACTGCGATACTGATCCGGAACTGACTTACAGTTTCGACGCAACTGCACTGAACGTATGTGTTGGCGGCACCCTGACGGTGACGTGGACGGCTACGGACGCTTGCGGCAATGTCGGCACATCTGCTTCTACGATCACGGTGGTACCGGACACGGAAGATCCGATTGTTACGGCTCCTGCCGCTATTACTCTGGATTGCGGCGACATCAGCGAAACTACCGACCCGGGTGCTACCATCAGCAACTGGCTGGCCAGCGCTACGGCAACGGATAATTGCGATACCGATCCGGAACTGACATATGACTTTGACGCTACGACGCTGGACGTATGTGTCGGCGGCACCCTGACGGTGACGTGGACGGCTACGGACGCTTGCGGCAATGTCGGCACATCTGCTTCGACGATCACGGTGGTACCAGACACGGAAAAACCGGCCATCACGGTACCGGCTCCGTTGGTGCTTGACTGCGGTGACATCAGCGAGACGGCTGACCCTGCTGCACAAATTGCAGCATGGCTGGCTACGGCTTCCGCTACTGATAACTGCGATACCGATCCGGAGTTGAACCACTCGTTCAGCATGTCGGAACTGAATATCTGCGCTCCGCAGACGTACACCATCACGGTAACGTGGACGGCTAACGATGCCTGCAACAACAGCACGCAGAAAACGCAGACGATCACGGTAATTCCGGATACGGAAAAACCGGCGATCACGGTACCGGCTCCGTTGGTGCTGGATTGCGGTGACATCAGCGAGACGGCTGACCCTGCTGCACAAATTGCTGCCTGGTTGGCAACTGCTTCGGCTTCCGACAACTGCGATACCGATCCGGAATTGAACCACTCGTTCGATATTTCCGAGTTGAACATCTGCGCACCGCAAACGTACACGATCACGGTAACGTGGACTGCCAACGATGCCTGCAACAACAGCACGCAGAAAACGCAGACGATCACGGTAATTCCGGATACGGAAAAACCGGCGATCACGGTACCGGCTCCGCTGGTGCTGGATTGCGGTGA
>JAEUUV010000123.1 GCA_016787285.1 Saprospiraceae bacterium
CCGATTTCGGAAAAAAAGGTGACGGGCCGGTCGGTGCCGATCTGATCTTTGAGCACATAGGAGGTGGGCAAAATAATCAGGCCGGCCAGCGCAATCAGCAGGGCGAAACGGAAGCGCCAGAGCATGGCCGTCAGCCCGAGTACAAGGTATGCGGGCACGTCGCCCAGGTGGGTAAACCACCGGAAAAAGGTGTTCAGCGGCTCCGCCCGCAGCGGATTCAGGAACAGGATTTCAAAGCCATGCGGGACAAACAACAGCACTATCAGCCCGATATTCAGGAACAGGAGTGCCGGAATAAAAAACCAGGGGGTGTCCCAAAATACTTTTTTCATAAGGTCAAACTTGCTTTTCAAATCGCCGGCGCAATTGCAACATGAGCCGGTCGAGGCGGTCGGTGCTGAACATTTGCGCGTCCTTCATGGCGCGCCCGGTCAGGTAACTGCCGATGACCATCAGGACAATGCAGGGGGTCATGGCGGCCCAGAACGGTGGGAGCACGTATGCTTCCGCCAGTTTTTTGCATAGGATGGAGAGCATGATGAACACCACAAAAAACACAATGGACACTAAGATCGGATACCCGAATCCGCCCTTCCGGATAATGGCGCCCATCGGCGCGCCCACGAACAGAAAGACAAAACACACGGCGGCGAAACTATACTTGGAAAACAGTTCGTAGCCCGACTTGACGGCTTCCTTGCGCCGGTTTTCAATCTGGGCCGCCCGCCGCTCCACAATCAACTTGCCGGCGGTGGCCTGGTTCACAGCGTCGCGGAGAAGTTTCTCGCGACCTTTCGACTCGAAAGTCTCCACTAACGACTGGTATTCCCGCAGGTTTTTTTCGAGTGCCTGCCGGGGTACCTCCGGGCCGCCCGGTGTATTCACCCCTGCCTGCGGTGGCGCCGCCCACTTCGGATTTTTAATTTTCGGTTTCAGTTTGGCGGCAAAACCCCGGAGTTGGGTGGTGTCCGGTGCGGCGGTGTAGCGCGGCGGCGGGTCGGGCCGTCGGAGCGGGCGGTTGAGGTTGGCCATCAGTTCGGTGGCCATTTCCACGCGAGTGGTGTCTATTTCCCGGTACAGCGAGTCAATGCCTTTGCGCAGTTGGTTCATGCTCAGCATGGAGCGCTGCGACTTGAACCGATCCTCGTCGGTGCGCGTCATTTCAAACTCGCCGAGGTCCCACACTTTGGTCCACGACCGGAAATTGGTGCGCACGAACGGGTAGCCCTTGTTGCTCGCAGAGCCTTGCGGACTGGGTTCCTGATACTGCGCGCCGTCGAACAGGTTCATCACAAAAAAACGCTTGTCGGCGGTGGTGAACATCTGCCCGCTGTCGGCCAGAATCTGGTTGAACTTGAGTTTCCCGAAGTTCGTCTGATCCTCGATGAGTACGTTCTGGATGGTTTCGCCGTCGCGGGCTTTGTCGCCGATTCGGATGACAAATTGCCGAAAGTCTTCGTTGAACACGCCTTTTTCCAGCGTAAGCGCGGGCTTTTGCTTGCGCACATCGTACAGCCGCGACTTGAATTTGAGCATGGCCACCGGAATCAGGAAGTCGGAGCAGATGTAGGAAAAAAACGCCACACCCACCGAAACGACTACCAGCGAACGCAGGATGCGCAGCAGCGAAACGCCCGCCGATTTCATGCTGGAGAGCTCGTACCGCTCGGCCAGATTGCCCATGACCATGACCGAAGCGATCAGCACTGCGATCGGCAAGGCCATCGGGAAAATCGAGATGGACATGTACCCGATCAATTCCAGAAGGATAAAAATGCTGATGCCTTTGCCGGCGATGTCGTCAATGTACAGCCACAAAAACTGCATCACCAGCACGAACAGCGCGATGCCGAACGACACCGCAAACGGGCCGACGAAACTGGTGAGCAAGAGTTTGTCTATTTTTTTCATGGGCAACATTCAGCCGGCAAAGGGAACAAACCTTCCGCAAACGGCAGGGATTCCAGTTGTGGTTTAACAAAAGTAATTCCTATTTTTTCAGAATAAAAAACACCTCCGAGCCGGCACGCGGCGCGATGGAATTGTAGCACGGCGCGAGTGTCCGAATGTGGAACCGGGGCTGAAACAGGTCTTCATATTCCGCCGCATCTCCGCCGAAAGGCGGTCCGCCTTCAAATTCGCGATCGAACAGCACCCCGGCCAGCGTGCCGCCCGTAGCCAGCAGGTCGTGCATTTTTTGCACATAGGCCGGGCGTTGCACCGGGTCGAGCGCGCAGAAAAACGTCTGTTCCAGAATGAGATCGAACGGCCCTTCGAGCGTAAAAAAATCGGCGCAAATCACTTGCAAGTGTGTTTCCCAATCCGGCTTGTGCGCGGCGAGCCGCTTCCGGAGGCGTTCCACTGCGGTGGGCGCGATGTCTACCATTGTGATATTGGTGAACCCGTGCTGCAGCAGGTTCAAGGCTTCGTACCCGTTTCCGCAGCCGGGAATGAGTACCCGCAGGTGTCGTTTTTCGGGTGGCATCTGGTCGGCATAAGCCGTCAGCGGAGGCGATGCCGCGCCGAGGTCCCAGCCGGTTTGTCCGGTTTGCCAGCGTTTTTCCCAGTCTGTGTGCATGTTGTCTGGTGTGTTATTCAGGTTTCCATCGAACGTACGCCGAGGTATCTTTTGGCGCAAAATACCGGGCTGGAAGTTCGTCGAAGCGGTAGTTTTTGAATTCGCCCAGAAAAAGCCGGGGCTGTGCGAGCAGCGGATCGAAGCGTTCGGAGGCTTCGTCCACGAGGATGCAGCGCGCACTGTCGGGGTGTTCGAGGGCCGAAAGTAGCAGGAACTCGTAAGCCGTACCCCACGACAGGATGAGTGTATCCATCGGCACCTGCGCCTCGGTCAACAACAGTTTCCGGTGTTCCAGGTTGGCAGTTTTTTCTAAAAAATTCTGCTCCCAGTGCAAGCGGTTTGTCCAGGGTGTATGTGCTGCACCGATCCGAATCAGTCCGACGGCAGCGACAACCGCCACCGGAATCCAGTGTTTTTTTTCCGGCAACAACCCCGGGAGCACCCCGAAAACAAACGGTACGGCCACGAACAAACCGAGCGGCAGGTACAGGTTTTCGAGGTAAAACTGGTTGTCGCCCATGTGGAACGGCACATTGACCAGCACCACAAAACCCAACGGCGCGAAGAGGGCCAGTGCTGCCCGCAGTTCCTGTTTTTTCCAGATGAAAAATGCCGTGTTCAGCAGGGCAAGCAGCGGGATCATGTAATAATCGGTGGTGCACCAGCGCAAGAAATCCCGGTTGCTGGGAATATCAAACCAGTGGGGCCACAGTTCGGCAAATGCCTCAGCGCGCACGAGTGCCTGCGCGTCGTACCAGTCGAGTTTCAGCACCTTGTATTTGACAAACGCCGTGGCCAGAAAAATGGCTGCTACCAACAGGTACAGCGGTTTAAGGCGGGAGCGTTCGCGTTCCAGCAGGAAATACGCCGCGCAAAACAGCAGGGCGTACAGCACCATCGGGTGGAAATAAAACGCCGTCACGCAGGCGGCAATCAGGAGGGGAAACTCCCACCAACGAATGGCTGAAACGTGTTCTTTCCGGTGCTGCCAGGCCAGAATCAGACACAGAAATGCCAGTCCCTGCGGCATTTCCGACAGCCAGTAAAACGTGTGGGTGGTCATGGCGGTGGCCAGCAGGATCAGCACAAGCCCCCATTTCCACTGCCGCAAGCCAAGGGTAGTCAGCAGGAAAATCCCGAAGTAGTACAGCACATGGCCGAGCGAATAACTGAGCAGCACGCCCTTGAGGGGCAGCCCGCAGGCTTGTGCTGCCCAGGCGAAAAACTGGGTGCCGGCTGCGCCGAAACGCCCGCTTTGAATTTGCAGTTCGCCGGTGCGCAGGATGTGAAACGACTGAAACGCCATGTCCAGCACCGCCATACGCTCTAAATAAAACACGGCGGCCAGTGTCAGCAGGGTGGCGAATACAGCCACTCCGAGGCGAAGCGTCGAGGTATGAGCGGATTGGTGGTCGGGCATGAAAACGAGGCGTTTGTGTGTCGGTTATTTTCTTTTTCGGGGAAACAAAAACTGCATCAAATACACGGAAAAATGGTACGCCAGCCAGGCTTTGAACAGGTGCCGGCGACTCGAAAACTCGGGCAGATTTTCTTTGGTGACCTCCTTGCAACGGTGTCGAAGCAGGTCGTCCACGTAGGCGCAAAAGTATTGCGTAAAAGCCGGATCGGCGATATCCACGTTGAGCTCTAGGCTGCGAAATCGGCTGAGCGGGTTGAGGTTGTACGACCCCACGGAGGCCCACTGGCCGTCCACAAGGATCGTTTTGCCGTGCATAACCGACTTTTCCCAGTGAAACACTCGGATTCCTTTTTTGAGCATCCAGTACGCCAGGTATTGTTCGGCCCAACGCGCCAACGGCACATCCGATGGCCCGGTGAGCAGCATCCGCACCGCCACCCCGCGTCGTGCCGCCGCTGCCAGACGTGCCCGTACCGTGCGCCCGGGCAACAGGTAACTCGCCACGATAACCAGCGACTCCCGCGCACTGGAGATCGCCCGAACATAACTTTGGTACACTTCGGTTTTGCGGCGCAACCAGTCGTTCAGGCGGAACCGGATCAGGCC
Source organism: Saprospiraceae bacterium (assembly GCA_016787285.1). Taxonomy (GTDB): domain Bacteria; phylum Bacteroidota; class Bacteroidia; order Chitinophagales; family Saprospiraceae; genus M3007. Next base: position 4,605 of record JAEUUV010000123.1, read on the forward strand.
ATCTCGGGGTGTTTTGGGCAGAAAGGGCGTTTTTTTTCGGCGCCAGCCGGCGGGGAAACGTGTTCGCCAGTATTGGTGGCGGTAAATATCCGAGCACAGGTCGTGCAAGTGCCGGCACACGTTGCCTTCGATCTGGACGGCAAAGTCGAGCCAGGCGGGTGTGTCCGGGCGACCCCGGTATTTGTCGGCGATATTGATGCCGCCGACCAGAGCGCTTTGGCGATCCACCACCACTACTTTGTGGTGCAGGGTACGCCCACCCTGCCATTTCAGGATGGAGACAATGTGTTTGAAAAACCGGAACCGCACGCCGGCAGTCCGCAGGTCCAGCACAAAAGACCGGGGCAACTCGTTCGAGCCATACCCGTCGGCTATGACCCACACCTGCACCCCGCGCCGGGCAGCGCGCTTCAACGCTTCGGCCACGAGGCGCCCGGTGTTGTCGTCCACAAAAATATAGGTCTGGACGTGCACCGTCTCCCGGGCCGCGTCTATCATGCGAACCAGCCGGTCAAAAAAATCCTCTCCGCTGAGCACAAGAGCGATGGAATCGGCTGCCTGGTAAATCTTCATGCTTGTGTTCGGTTCAAACGGTTTGTCATCGGCAGAATTTGGGGTTTCGGCGAAGAAACGGGTATCCGGTATGCCCGGACTGCTCTACTTTGCGGGCAGTTTTTGGAAATAACTCAAATCTCACTCGCCATGCGCGCACTGTTTAGCCTCATCACCGTACTGCTCTCCACGGCGTTTTTTGTGGTCGGTATCGTTTATCTCATCGCCCGCACCTTCGGCCAGATTGCCTGGAATCCGGAAAGCAAGGCATTCAAACGTTTGCTTGACAACCTCCGGGGGCGGCTGCGGGCGATAAAACCGGAACTCGTTCCCTGGGATAAGGAAATGCCCGGCTTGATGTCGCTCAACCGGATCAACGAACGAAAAACCGGCTGGTTCAGCCCGTTTTCGTCGGGCCAAATTACAACGATTTACCAGGAGCCGGTAGTGGCGTACATCACACAACAAACCGGAAAGGTGCGCTTGACCATAGCCCGCACCAGCGACCGGGAGTTTATCTTTCGCAGCAAGGACAAAGAAACCGAAATCTGGCTGAACGGTACGCCCCTCGGGCTATATGCCGGAGGCGCTCTGCTGGCGCCCGGCAAAAGCGCCAAACTGCTCGCCCGCCTGGAGCACAAGTCCGACGAGTTACATTCTTCCCTGATTCTGGGCAACGCAAAAGCCGTGGTACTGAGCAATGCCCAACATGCTTCCGGCCCAAACCCGCGCGCCATGACCCTGATGCAGGAACTGGACCGGGATTCCGAAAACATTACACTGGCGGTGGCACTGTTGCGTTTGCTGGCCTGAGGGGCTGCGCCCAGGGCAAACGCATCAAAATTGAGGTATAAATATCTTCAAA
>JAEUUV010000131.1 GCA_016787285.1 Saprospiraceae bacterium
ACCCGCGCGCCATGACCCTGATGCAGGAACTGGACCGGGATTCCGAAAACATTACACTGGCGGTGGCACTGTTGCGTTTGCTGGCCTGAGGGGCTGCGCCCAGGGCAAACGCATCAAAATTGAGGTATAAATATCTTCAAAGTCAAAATAAAATGATTACATGATTGCAGATTACATGATTTAAGATTGTGGAAGTGCGTAGAGTTGACCGCTTTTCACATGGTTCCATGTCGTGGTGTATGCTACGGATACATCTAAAATCAACAATCATGTAATCTGCAAGCATGTAATCCGATTGGTTATCAATGACTTGAGTCTTTAGTTTGTGCATTCAACTTTCATGCGTTTGCCCTGAGGGGCTGCACCCCGAATTGGCAGATGAAGCAGTTGGAATATTGTTGCCCGCCGCGTGCAGGCGAAATGCCGGAGCAATTTTTTTAGCAGAAAAATGCTCCTCGTTTTCTCTGTCTGGAAAGAAGCATGGCCCAAAAATTCAGATTTTCTAAAATACAGAAAATCAGATTTTTAGAAAATATTTTTATATTTTTTCAGCGTTTCCAACCCCGATTCAAACACGTAAAGTGTCCAGAGCACCCGCAGTTTACCCCTCTACTTTCGCCTCGTAATTGATTGTTTAAAACAACCAAACTATGAGAAAAGGTAGAATTGAAAACCAAGCCACCCCCATTGCATTTGCGGGAAATACACCATTTGACGCGGCACTCCGATCCGTTATTCAGGAACTGAATATCCGGGTTTTATTGCTGGTAACGGGTTTGAGCGGGCTGTTTATGCTTGCCAACCCCGGCGCTGTTTGGGGGCAGTGCAATCCGGCGGGAAACATCTCGCGTTACGAGATTATGGTCAACCCGACATCCATGATAGATACTGTGGGACTGGAGTTTTGTACCGACCAGCAGATGGGTACAAATTGCTGTGGTATGCAGCCGTCTAACCGTTGCCTTGACATGGTGTTCAATCTGGACAATGGCCCAATGGGCGAGGAGTTCAGTGAAAATTGTCAGGGTGTTTTTACCGTGATGACAGCCCAGGGGAATTTCGAAGCCCTGTTTTTTAATGTGGGCGTTGCCGACCCGGCGGGCAGTAATCTTGAATGCGACTCCCTGATTGACATTGATAACAACTTCACAATTACACTCGGTTTTCAAGGCAATGCAATGGGGCAAATTGCAGCCCATCTTGTGGTATTAGATGATACAGGGGATACCATTGCTAACACCATAAAAATTGTAAACGCCGGTGAGGATGTAATCCTGACCGTTTGCAAACCCGGTTTCGGGTGTATTCAAGACGAATTTGTCTTCGGCTGCTGCGATGCCGAAGCCACAATGACACTCCTGAACGGCGCCCCGAATACGATATGCAGCGGCGACTCCACCGCGCTGAAATTCACCGGCATGAACGGCGCAGCCCCGTACACGGTCACCGTACGTGCCGCTACTGCCACGGACACAACCTACTTCGACGTGGTGATCCCCGACGACATGGACGGCAACTCGGCCATGGACATGGACACGATCTATGTGAAACCTACGGATACCACCATGTACTGCGCCATCAGCGTGGAGGATGCCAACGGATGTACACAACCCGTGACGAGCGACAAAGTGACGGTGAACGTGGTGCCGCTGCCGGACCTCACGCTGACAATTACTGCTCCTGATCAGGCCACTTGTGGCGATGTGGTAAACATTACGATCAAAGCCACAGATGGTTTCGATGATTTACTTTCCCTGCAATACAGCGTAAATTGGGATGAAACGCAACTGAAATACATCAGCCATAGCGCCCTACAAATAGGTGGCGCCGGAGGCGATCCGTCGATTGGTGCTGCAAACGCACTTTCCAATGGTGAATTGACTTACTCCTGGCTGTCGCCGGGCAGTAGCCAAACCCTTGCCGACGGTACAACGCTATTGACCATCTCCATGCAGGTGCTGGGAAGCACCGGTAGCGCTGCCGTTGATCTTACAGGCACGCCACTCGCATTTGAAGTAGAGGGTGATAACTTCTGCGCCGGAACGATCACGCCGCAAAACAACGTGAACATTGCCCTTGATGCCATCGAGGTGACCTGCCCCGCCGACTTTTCCATTTGCGAATCGGCGCTCCCACTTGACCTGACAAGCCTTTCCGTATCGCCTGTCGGCGGAACGTTCAGCGGTCCGGGCGTATCGGGTAACACATTCAGCGCTGCGGCGGGAACCACCAACACCATTACCTATACATACACCAATCCGGATACGGACTGTTCGAACTCTTGTACATTCGACATTACCATCGTGGCCACGCCGGCAGTAAACCCCGTGAACGATCAGACGGTGTGCGCAGGCGTCAATGTGACGCAGATTAATTTTAGCGCCAATGTCCCCGGCGCCACATTTACCTGGA
>JAEUUV010000153.1 GCA_016787285.1 Saprospiraceae bacterium
ACGAGTAGTCCACCTGCGCGCTGTTCACGATCCACATGCCCGGAGGGCATTCTAATTTGATTTTAAGCGTGTTGTTGTGCGTGCCCAGCAGGTCGAGCGGGAACACGATGTCTTTCGGCAGCGCCGAACCCACTTCCCACACATGGCCCACCGAGCGCCACTCGCCGTTTTCCCACAGGTACACTTTCAGCATACCCTCGCGGATCATGGCGCCCACCAGGTCTTCGCGGGCACGTTCCGATTGGTTCAGGTTGTCGTACCACTCCGGCAGGGCGCGGCCCGGCAGTTCGAGCATGCTGCGCTGCACTTCCGAGGACCAAGGCGTGTTTTGCACGTTCAGCACCAAGGCTGCCGCGCTCGTGCCCACCGAACGGTCGAACTCCAGCACCAGCCCGTCGCGCAGGGCGGCGGGGTTGTTCAGATCGCGACCGAAGGGATTGCTCAGCCAGAAGGTCTCGTCGGTGCGGCGGATGCGGGCACGTACGTCCGTGCCGGCAAAGTCGCGCGCCGAGCGGGCGTTTTGCGGGTCGGTGATCGCATACAGTTTGCCGTTGAACGCCGGGTACACGCGGCTGCCCTTCGGGTGGTCAATGGCCAGCAGCCGGGCGAAGTCCACCTGCTGCGTTTCATCAAATTCGTTGGTTATTTTCAGGCGGCATACACCCTCCTCGTCCTCTTTCAGAAAATCCAGATTGTCCCAGTCGGGCCGTTCCGCCGCTTTGAAAATGGCTCCGGCGAACACCTCCGCATCGGGGCGGTAGTTGGCGCCGTCGTGGCTGTAGATGATGGGGCAGGAGGAGGCTATTTTTCTGTTGAGCGCACTAACGGAATTTAAATATCCGATTCCCATTACAATAACACCTACATCAAGCCCTGCTCCTATAAGCATACCGATTGTTTTACCCTTGTTCGTTTTGACAACCACGTGGTCAATTTTTTCATACGGAACAGCAGTATAACGTAATTCATCCTCACCAAACCGTATTCCTATCGTGGACGACGTAGAATCCGGCATTTTATTAATTTTGGAAATCTTGCCTTTTATCACCCGTCCATCAACAAGTACCAGATCAACTTTTGAATTAGCCGGTATCTCCATCACTTCCCACCCGGCAACTGTATACTTTTTATTTGAATCAACAGCAGACCCAATACCCAACCCGATAATCGTACACCCCCACCCCACAACTGCGAGCAAGCCGCCGAGCAACAAAAACTTCATATACTTTTTCATGGCAGTATAGTTTTGATTTTCAAATTTTTGAACGACCAAAATTAACCTCCACAAAACCGCCCGGGCCATGACGGTTACCCGGCTGAAGCCTGATATTGGTCACCCGGGCCGGCTAACCTCATCCGACGAATTTGTGGTCGGATGAATGCGTAGCCGCTCAATGACGAGCCATATCCTGTTCATCTACGCACTCGTCCGACGAAAAAAACTCGTCGGACGAGGTTCACTCAGCCCACAAATTCGTCGGACAATAACGCCCGGCTTTTCCGAAAAAGCGCGTTCTTCGCGGCGGTTTTTATCTGCCCTCGTAGAGTGAACGGATCCCGCCAGAATGACAAAGGCCAAAATCACTCAACCAGAAACCTTCCAACCAGAAACCCTCTAACCTTCTCCAACCAGCAACCTGAAAAATGCTCGACCTCTCCTCTGCCAACCTGCGCCGCCTGGCCATCGCCTGGGTGGGCAACAAAGCCCGCTACGAAGGCGTCAACATCCCGAAACAAACCCTCGTGCCCGTACACGACGTGGCGCACGAACTGCTCATCGGCTCATTTCTAAAGCCTTTTGAAAAAAGCGCCGAGTTTTTCTACTTCTTTCACGAAGAAGACGTGAGCAACCACCTCGTGTACCAGAGTTGCAACAGCGTTTTTCAAGACCCCGAAGTCCTGCCCGAAGAGGCCGCCCGGCTGGCCGGTATGCTGTACGAACACTGCGAAAATCCCAAGGTGCAGGGCGGCGAATTCCTGGTGGCCTACTTCGACGACCTGCTGCTGGCCGGTGAACCCGTCAGCGCCATCGGGCTTTGGAAAATCCAGACCAAAGACCCCTACCTCAAGGTGGAGCGCAGCACCGAAACCTACACGCTCAATGTACTGGAGGGCATCCCTACCGGAAAACTCGAGACCGCTGCACTCATTTTCAACCTCGACGAAACGGAAGGCTACCGCGTGTGCGCCGTGGACACGGTGAGCAAAAAGGACGAGCGCTCGTTCTGGAAAGACGAGTTCCTGCGCCTGCGCCCCATTGAGGACAACTACTTCAACACCCGGCATTACATCAGCCTGGCCGGCGAGTTTATTCACCAAAAACTGCCGCACAAGTTCGGCCTCGACCGAGCCGACCAGTTGGACGCCCTGTACCGCTCCGGCCTCTATTTCAAGGAAAACGAGCACTTCGAGGTGGACGATTTTGCCAAAGCCCTGTTCCCGGAGGAGGAACAACAAACAGCGTTCAAGGAACACCGCGACGAGTACGCCCGTGTGTACGCCGTGCCGCTGGAAGACAAGTTCGACATCAGTCAACCGGCGGTAAAAAAAGAATTCAAGGTGCTAAAAAGCATCATCAAACTAGACAAAAACTTCCATATCTACGTGCATGGCCGTCGCGACCTCATCGAACGCGGCTTCGACGACGACAAGGGCAAGAAATACTACAAGGTGTATTTTGATGATGAAGAGTAGTCAACCCCGAACGTCGGCGAGGTTTTTTAACCTCGCCGACGTTCACGCTTCCAACCCCATCGCCACCACATGCCACACTTCGCCCGTGGTAGCATCCGGGTACACATGAAATGTCTCGAACCCGACGCGCTCGTGTGCTCGAAGCGAGCGGGCATTGCGCTCTGCTATTTCCGTGACCACAAAATCGAAATTCGGGCGACACACATTCCGCAGTTTGGCATACAGGCCGTCGAACACACCCTGCCCCCGGTAGGCTTCCGCCACACATACCTGCCCCATGACAAACCAGCCCCCGTCGCGCAAGAGCCGACTACGCCAGGTGAGCGTTTCGAGCAAATCGAACATCGGCGCCAGCACCGGCACTTCCGGCCCAAATTCGCGGGGCATGACCAGGCAATACCCAGCCAGCCGATCGCCGTCTTTGGCAATAACCGAGGGATAAGCCCGGTTCATGCGCAACAGGACATCCGGCTCGTGCCGCACGGTAACGAAACCTTGGCTGCGTGCCGTTTCGAGTGAAATAGCCGAAGGATGGTTGGCAGCCTGCAGGTCGAGAATTTGACGCACATCCTGCGCATCCTGCACAGTGGTATAACGAATATCCATGGCTTTGTTTGTTTTAAGAGCCGAGACCGGAGTTTCATATTATCACTTACAGTCTCGGCACTGATCTTAAACCTCCTGCCTCAGCACCTCCAGCGGCGGCTTGCGCACCACCTCCCGGCTGTTCAGCAGACCGATGACCACGGTGATGGCCGTGATGGCGGCAAAGGTCAGCAACAACGGCCACCAGTCGGGATCAAAGGGGATTTTGAACAGGCTGTTTCTGAAAATTCAGTTTTTCGGTTGCAACCGGATTGCCTCGTAGTAGTCGCGTACAGCGAGGGCGCGTCGAGCAATTAGTGGGTTCATACAGGATCAAAAAACTTAAAATGTGCCTGCCCAATGGTTTGGGGCTGCACGCCTTCCAGAAAAGCAGCAATATGTTCTTCATCAGGTATGTTCGTTAATCCCGCTGATCTACATATTTCTTGAATCTCCGCAGTTGCTACGGACATTGCCACCACCCGAAGATCAATTCTCTGTAATATCTCCTTGGTATACATGCGTTTGGAATCTGCAAATGCGATGGCACTAAGCAGGTTGGTTACATTTGGGTGATTCAGCAGTGCGAATGCAATGGCTGCATTTTCATAGTCGGCAAACCCTATAAAATAGCAGGTGTCGTCAAGCATCAGTGGTTTGCTGCTTTCCGGTAATACGAGGGTAAAAACGGGAGATTTGTAAAGCCCGGAAATGGCGACTTTGTATGGCATAAACGAGTAATCTCCGATGCCGAAAATTGAAAACGGCGGTTTGCCTCGGTAGATGCTCGATTTCCTACCCGCAAATTCATCCCAATGCGCATTCAGGTATTGATAAGTACGAGGGTAGTACTTTTTGATATAGGAAGTATCCTGTCCGACTTTGCGTTGCGTGACAATAGTGCTCCGTTTTGCAGCGGCTAACAATCCGCCTTTTAGATCCGAACTTTTCAAAAATCCGTACACCAGATCTTGTTCCAAATGCACTTCGGGTTCCTTGGGTGTGCTGAAGTGTCCATTGACTCGACTCAATTCCATTACGGACGAGCAGTCGTGCTTCAGCCCTTGTCGCCATTCAAACGGACAAGTTCCATCGAACGCCTCAACCAGGCGGTACTTTGCCAAATCGAAAACAAACTTGTTCTGATTCCAGCCAAATTGGTTGCCAATGTTTTGCGGGTCGTCGAAGAGCAAGCGACTGCATAGTTTTTCGGGTGTCTTGTTCAGATCACATACGAGCAGTGAAGCATCCACCGAGACATCAAATTCCCGTTTCGCATCAATGGCATATTGGGCGATGTTTCCAATGTGCAATGGCCGGTGTTGTTGGTCGAAGATCAGGTTCTTGATAACCGAGTTTTTTACCAAAAAAGCCATGCTGCCTTTGCTGTGCTGAAACGTTTGCAGCAATGTCAGGGTGATAAATTCACCTATATCAAAATTACCCTTGCCGGTCATGGCATCCAGACCGCTCAGGTTTTTGAAGTTTGATTTGGTGGGCAGATTGTCCACGTTCATGGCGCCGAGTTGCGCATTGGTTACCCACGGGGGGTTGCCCAGAATTAGCACCTCCTGACTGCCTATTTGCCGGCTAAGCCTCCGAAAATCAAAATCAAAGACATCTTGATGGTACAACTGCACTATTGGAGGCGGCTGATCTTTGTGTTCTAAAAAATACTGGAGAATGCTGAATTTGGTTGCCCAGACGTAGGGTTTGTAAATTTCTACTCCAACGATCTGTTGCAATCCGGGAAAAGCCGATAACGCAGCAACGATAAAATTTCCTTTGCCAAATGTAGGCTCAATTAAAATCGCAGGAATGATGCTTTTCTGTTTCAAAAAACTGGCGACCCGACTTGCCAAATTCGGGTTTGTTTGAAAATCGCCGTACGCCGTGCGATCCGGTTCCTGCACAAAATCATAAGACTCGGCCAAATAACAGGCAAAATCGGCAGCATCCGAGCTGTTTTCAAAAAAATCAACAACACCACAAGCCGAACGGAGTACTTGATTGATGTGCGCAACATCAAAAGTTTCCTGAAGTATATTTTTCAAAAAACTGCGAGTCTCCCAGTCTATTTGTATTTCTGTGAACTGTATCATTTGTTGATTTCGCTAGCAATCTTGGTAATTCCCGGCACGGCTTCTCGCAGATTTACGATGCGTTGGTACTGGAGCCGCCATTGCAAAGCGTTGGAAATGGTGAGGTAGCCTTGGGCAGGCGGATTATTCAGAATTTGGCGAGCCAACTCAAGTAAAGCAAGTTCGTTGGCAGGGAGATTGCGGTCGCTCAAATAAGCGACGATGTCTTCTTCGTTTGCACCATCGTTCACCATTTCCCGAAGGCGCAGCGTAGTGGTGTAATCTCCTGTTCGCTCTTTTTCTATGAATGTACAGGAGACAAAATCCAGCACAGCAGTCTTGGCAGTTGGATCGTCTTTTTTGTCATAGACAAACACTAACAGGTTGTAACCCAGTCCGAAAATCTTCTGCTTTGCCTCCTTGAACGGGCTAGAAGATTGAGGCTGCCTGATGGAAGTTACTTTAATATCTGTTTCGATCCCAAGACCAGGCAAATCAATTCCATTAGCCGTGTTGCCAATTTCCAGCGTGTATGAATCAGTCAGGTGTTGTTTGAAATTATGTTCAATGATGGTACCAACGGCCTTGCCGTCTGTCACCCCAAAGAGTTCCGGGATGAGACGAGGCTGGGCACAAAAAGCAGCCGCTTCGGCAATCAATGTTTGGATACTCAGGAGTGGCCTCATTGAATTTCATTTACAAGGGGTGAAGATACTTGGCTTGTGGGAACTACAAAAGGCATGCAGGAGCGACGATTCAAATTCACACCTCCTGCCTCAGCACCTCCAGCGGCGGCTTGCGCACCACCTCCCGGCTGTTCAGCAGACCGATGACCACGGTGATGGCCGTGATGGCGGCAAAGGTCAGCAACAACGGCCACCAGTCCGGCTCGAAGGGTATTTTGAATACAAACCGCGCCAGCGCCCAAGCGCCGCCGACCGACAAGCCGATGCCGGCCAGACACGCCAGTCCGCCCAGCAGCAGGTACTCCAGCGCCACAATGCGCAGGATCACCCGGCGGCTTGCGCCAAGCGTGCGCAGCAGCACGCTTTCGCGGATGCGCGCAAACTTGCCCTGGTAAATCGAACTGATGAGCACCAGCAGCCCGGTCAGGATACTGAACATGGCCATGAACCTGATCACAAACGACACCTTTCCCAGCACTTCATCCACCGATTTCAGGATTTGCGTCAGGTCTATGGCCGACACGTTCGGGTAGCGGCGCACGATTTCGGACTGGAAGGCAGCCGACTGCTCGGCGCTGTTTACCCGCGACACCACCACGTGGAATTGCGGCGCCGATTCCAGCACACCCTTCGGAAACACCACCATAAAGTTGGTCTGAATGCGGGTGAAATCCACTTTCCGGATACTGCCCACTTCGGTTTCGAGCAGGGCGCCCTGCACGTTGAACACGATTTTGGTGCCCACTTTGGCCTTCATACCGCGTTGCAGGTTGTCGGAAATGGACACCCGGATCGGTTCGCCGGGACGATGCACGCCCGTCCATTCACCTTCGAGAATTTCTTCGGTATCAATGAGCGAATCGCGGAAGGTCACCCGGTATTCCCGATCCCATACCCAGCGGGGAATGCGATCTTCGCGGCCCTCCTCGTCGCGCGGATTTTCTTCCGGCTCCGGTTTTTCCTCCTCCACGGGTTTGCGTTTTCCGTCAATTTCCTCCACGCGCACAGCCACGATGGGCACCTGTTGCATCACAGGCATGCCGTGGGCGGCCACCATAGCGGCCACGCTGTCTTTCTGGTCGGTCTGAATGTCGAACAGGATCATGTTGGGCTGGTTGCCGCTGCCGGAGAACTCAACCTGGCGCAGCAGCAGGTTCTGAATCAGGAACAGGGTAGACAGCAGCATCACGCCCAACCCGATCGTGACCACCAGCAACACCGTCTGGCTTTCGGGGCGAAACAGGTTGGCAATGCCCTGCCGCCACACGTACGACCATTTTTTGGGGAAAAATTTGCGCAGCAAAAACGTCAGCAACCGCGCGGCGCCCCACAGCACGGCAAACGCCGCCGCAATACCGCCGATAAACCAGAGCGTTTCCTGCCACTGCCCGATGAGCCAGCGGGTAAACCCGAGCAAGGCTGCCGCGATCAGCGCATACACGCCCCAGCGCAACCACCGGTCGGAAGCCTGCTGCTCGCCGAATGACGCGCGCAGGGTACGCAGCGGCGAGGTACGCAAGATGCCGGCCAGCGGCAACAACGCAAACAACACCGCTACCGTCACGCCGAGCAATATGCCTTGCAGCGCCGAAACAGCCGAAAAGTCCGTGCTCGCCGACTCGATGGGCAGCAGGTCTTTGGTCACCCAGGGCAGCGCAATCTGGATCAGCGCACCAAGCGCCGCACCCGCCAACGCGCCCACCAAGCCGATACCCGCCACTTGTGCGAGGTACACGTAAAATGCCTTGCGCCCGCTGGCTCCGAGGCAACGCAAAATGGCGACCGTGGGCAGTTTGTCCTTGATGTAAATATGCACGGCTCCTGCTACGCCGATGCAGCCCAGCAGCAGCGCTACAAAACCCACGAGGTTGAGGAAGGTGGAAAAACTGCCGAAGGCCCGCCCGATGCTTTGTTTGTTGGTTTCCACGGTTTCCCAGTCCATGCTCGCCTTTTCGAGCGGCTGCTCAATGCGGGCTACGAGCGAATCAAGCGCGCGCGTGTCGGGGATTTTGAAATAATACTGGTACCACACGCGGCTGCCTTTTTGCACCAGACTGGTGGAGTCGAGCCACTCGAAGGGGATGAACGCCACGGGGGCAATGGCCGAGCCGATGCCCGCGCGTCCGGGCCGCGACAGCAGGTCGCCCTCGATGGCGAAGGCCTGTGTGCCGATGTACACAGAATCGCCGGGTTGTACGCCGTACTGGAGCATGAGGCCGTGCTCCACGAGCGCACGTTTGCCGCCGTTTTGGTACGTCTGCCACGAATTTTGCGGCATACTTTTCCATTTTCCGAAAAACGGATACCCCGGGTCGGCAGCGCGCACGTTGGTCAGGCGGGTGCCGTCGCTTTTGGGGAAATAGGCCATGCTGAGCAGGTTGTACACCCGCGCCCGCTCGACACCCGGTGTGGCCATGACCTCGGCCATGAGCGAATCGGGCATGGGCGTGTTGCCCTGTACGAGCAGGTCGGCGCCAAGCAGCGATTTGGCTTCCCGGTCAATATCGGCGGTGAGGTTGACGCTGAACGAGCGTACGGCGGTGAGTGCGGCGATGCCGGCCACGATGGCCGACATGAACAGCAAGAGGCGGGCGCGGTTGCGGCGGCTGTCGCGCCAGGCCATTTTCAGGATAAAAGACACTTTCTTTAGTGATGAGTGGTGAGCGATGAGTGATGAGCGGCGGGACTGTTGTTTTGCCGCTGTTGGCGGACGGGACACTCAAAACAGCGCAATGAAGAAATGATGCACCTTGAACGATTGGGGAGGCAAACTGTTCACCGCCGGCTTCGTAACAACCGCTTGTACTGCCATTGATAAAAAAACCAGAGCAGGGCGCCGACAAGCAGGCCGGCAAGTAGACACCAGCCCCAGAATTGCAAAAAGTCGCGGGAACGGTAGGATTCCAGCAAGGTTTTCAGGTTGAGGTCATGCTCCAGCAGGACAAATACAAACCGGAAAAACACCGCGAACACCGTGCCCCAACTGACCGCCACGGCCGGCACGTACCACACGACACCCCGGCGCCGTACGCCGGCCCAATGGGTGAGGAACTGCTGTTTTTCCGTGGCGTTCATGGCTGCTCTTTCATTTTCCGGTACTGGCGTTCCATCATGTACCAGTTGAGAAAACCTAACAGGATGCCGAAGATGGCTTTGGAGACTAATTTTTCCAGCATAAAATTGCTTGAAACCGCCTCGCTCAGGCTCAGGCTGAACAGGTCAACCAGGATGGTAACCACCAAAACCATGACAAAAAAGAGTAGCGCCGTGTGCAGGACAAAGCGCGTTTTGCCGCCGGCCCGGCGGACTTCCCAGTGTTCGATGAATCGTTGTTTTTCGTAGTCGGTCATGGTTGGATGCGTTACGTTTTGGTGAAGGCGTGGAGTCCGCTCGCGGGTTAATGGGAACACAGATGACGCGGAGTTGTACGGATGTTCGCGGATTTCACTCAGCGTTGGGCTATTAGTTTCCGGTACAGCCGTTCGTTTGAATTCCATTGGAAGGCGCCGAGCAGGGCGCAAAGAATGATCCTGAAGATTAATTTGTGCGGAGCAAGATTCCCGGTTACTGCCTCTGCCAAACTATGGTCAAGCAGGTCAAGTAAGACCATCATCACAGTTATTATTGCAAAAAAAAACGAAGGCATCCCACAGGATGAAACGCAATTTACCGCCGGCGCGGCGGGATTCCCAGCGTTCGATAAATTGTCGTTTTTCCGGTTCGGTCATGTACATGGGCAGTCAAGTATATTGGTAAAAAATTATTTGAGACAAATTCTGCGTGAAGTCTGTGCCTTGAGTCTGTGTAACGTCTGTGTGATATACCCTCCAAGCGCGATAAATTTCACACAGACGTTACACAGACTCAAGGCACAGACTTCACGCAGAATTTGTCAATTGAATATGTCTGGATACTCATTTGAAGTTTTTGTAGAGCTCTTCTCCGATAAACCAGAACAGCAAGCCAACGCATGTGCCGGTTATGGTGGTCATTATGAAAAATGATGGCACATCCAGTCCTGCAAACCATTCCGTCCAGGTGACCATTTCAAAGGGATTGGAGCGGAAGAGCAGATCGAAAAATTCCAGTAAACCAATGAATAGCGTAACGAGTACAATGGTTCGCAGCATGAAGAACACCATCCCACGGCGGCGAAAACGCTCCCAGAGTTGTACGAAGGATTGCTTTTGGGGTTCGGTCATGTCGTCATCCATTTCAAGAAATCTCATGGTTTCTTTGCTTTAGTGGTAGTAGGTTAATCTTTTATGTCAAGGTGCATGATGTGAAAAAAGCGGTGCAGCAAGGGCGACAACATCAGTCCCGACGCCACGAGAAACACCACGCCGCTGTACAACGCGTACAGGCCGGCAAAAATGCGCACCGGGTCTTGCCGTTCCTGGCTCAAGTGGTCAATGTCAAGTCCCGGCCCCATGCCCGTCAGGATCATGGACGCGTTGTAAAACGCATCCGTCCAGCCGATTCCGGCAAAATAGCGGTAGCCCGCCATGCCGAACAGCAGTGAAACCGCCAGAATGGCCGATGCGACGGCGCCATAGCGCAATACGCGACTTGCGAATTTGTGGCGCGGCAGCAGCGGCTGCGAACGATGCTCAAACATGGGGCGAACGTACACATAATTTACCAAAAACTGAACGCGTCGCCGCTCAAATCAAGCCTCTCGACTTCAGTTCCAGATATTTGTTGATGGTGTTCAGGGTCAGGTCTTCGGGTTTGGTCAGCACCGCCTGAATGCCATACTGGCGGAGTTGGGACACCATGTCTTTCTTGTCCTGCAAAAACTTTCGCGCCACGGTTTGCCGGTAAATGTCGGCAGTATGGCGCACATCTTCGTTGGCCAATGCGCGTATCTCGGTGTTTTCAAAAAACACCACCACCAGCAGGTGGAAGCGGCTGAGCCGGCGGAGGGTAGGCAGGGCGCGTTCGAGGGCATGCGTGCTTTCAAAGTTGGTGAACAGCAGCAGCAGCGACCGCGCCCCGATGAACCGCCGCACCGCCTCGTACAGCAGTTCGTAATTCGATTCGCCGCTGCGTTCCTTTTCCCGGTACAGCGCCTCCAGAATTTTGTTCAACTGCGCGGCGCTGCGTTCAGCCTTGAGCGTGGCGCCGATGACGTCTGAGAAAGTGAGCAGTCCGGCCTTGTCCTGTTTTTTCAGGATGATGTTGCTGATAGCCAGGGCCGTATTGATGGCGTAATCCATCAGGCTCAGTCCCCCGAACGGCATACGCATCACCCGGCTTTTGTCCACGATGCAGTACACCTGCTGGCTGCGTTCGTCCTCGTACTGGTTCACCATGAGGGCGGCACGGCGGCCCACGGCTTTCCAGTTGATGCTGCGGTAGTCGTCGCCCTGCACGTAGTTTTTGATCTGCTCAAACTCGTAACTGTGCCCGATGCGCCGCATTTTTTTGATGCCCGTTTCGTGGGCGATATGTTTCATGGCGCGCAGTTCGTAGCGTTTCATCTGGATGATCGACGGGTACACAGCCACTTCTTGCGGCTGATCGAACACGACGCGCCGCTCCACCAGGCCGAGGCGCGTGGCGACAAACACGTTGATTTTTCCAAACCCGTACGCCCCGCGGGTCAGTGGCCGGAGTTCGTAGCGGATGTTGGCACGGGCGCCCGGCGCCAAGGTCAGCCGCTCCTCAAAATCGCGGCGCTGAATCTGCTCCGGCAGTTCATCCAGTACGGTAAGTGAAAAGCGCAAATTGGCGGCATTGTGCAGGCGCAGTTGCACCGGATTGGGATCGCTTAGGGAAAAAACCGGGTTCAGCACCCGCACACACAGCACATTGGGCCGGCGGCCAAATAACAAGACTGCGTCCACACCCACCAGCGCCACCGCCACGGCGAATACCGCCTGCGCCGCCGGGTACAAAAATCCGAACGGATACGCCAGCGCGAACAACACAGTCACGCTGCCAAACAGTTGGAAAAAACGATTGGTGAGGTAGAGCATGGTTGATTGGTTGATTGGTTGACTGGTTGATTGGTTGAGTGGTTGAGTGGTTGATTGGTTGACTGGTTGATTGGTTGATTGGTTGACTGGTTGATTGGTTGACTGGTTGAGTGGTTGAGTGGTTGATTGGTTGATTGGTTGATTGGCTGGTTCAACCGTTGTTGGGGAGAACGCCAATAGTGGCGGCGAATCTCGATTAACTGCTTGATCTGTCAATTTGATGCCCAAGCAATAGACTTGCGGCGAGTTGAAAGTCAGCATAATGCGTTTTTTCAACCCACGAATTTATTCGTGGGGCGGGCAGAATTCGCCTGCCGGCTAACCGATTTATCTGTTTTGCTGATGGGGTGACCTAAACCGATACATCGGTTGGGTTTGCAGGTTGTCTGGTCTCAAACCCCACGAATAAATTGGTGGGTTGATATGCTTAATTGGTTGGTTTTCAAATTGCAAAAAGTCTAACATATCTTCAAGTCTGATATAGATTATGGCTTTGCCGGGTTGGGTATCATGCGTTGCGTTGGTAATCGCTATTACGCAAATGGCAGCCGAATCAACCAGTCAACCAGTCAACCAATCATCGTTCATCACTAAAAACAGCGCCGTTTTTCATCACGAAAACAACGCGCTCCAAGGCTCGGATATCGGTCAGCGGGTTTCCGTCTACGGCGATGATGTCGGCGAAAGAGCCGGAACCCAGGGTGCCGACTTTCCCTTGCATGCCCATGAGTTCGGCCGCATTGACGGTAGCCGAAAGCAGGATATCCCAGGGTTTCATACCGGCATTGGCCATAAACTGAAACTCCAGGTTGTTTTTTCCATGCGGAAACACACCGGCGTCGGTACCGAACGCGATTTTGACGCCGTGTTTGTAGGCCCGTCCGAGCGTCTCCGTGATTTTGGGACCGATGCCCATCGCTTTTTCGCGCACCACTTCGGGGAAAAAGCCGGGGGCAAACTGCGCGCTGTCGCTCACCGCCCAACCTGCCGTGAGCGTGGGCACATACCACGTGCCCTTGTTTTTCAAAATCAGCAGGGTTTCGTCGCTCATAAACGTGCCGTGTTCAATGCTGGCTACACCGGCCACTGCCGCTCGGCGAATACCCTCGTCGCCGTGGGCGTGCGCAGCTACGGACACGCCGAGGTCGGCGGCGGTGCGCACGATGGTCTGGAGTTCGTCTTCGGCGTAGTGGGGCAGACGTCCGTCGCGGGCCATGCTGAGCACGCCGCCGGTAGCCGCTACCTTGATGAGATCGGCGCCGCGTTTCACTTGGTGGCGCACGGCGGCGCGGCAGGCGTCGGGGCCGTCGGCGATGCCCACTTCAAAGCCGGGCGGCGGATCGAACAGGTCTTCCCGGGAGCCGGTGGAGGTGTCGCCATGGCCGCCGGTGATACTGAGCACCCGCCCTGCCGTCAGGATGCGCGGCCCGGGCACCCAGCCCTGATTGACGGCGTTGCGCAGGGCGATGTTGGCGCCGCGCCCGCCGAGGTCGCGCACGGTAGTGAACCCGGCGCGCAGCGTGCGTTCGGCATACACCACCGCCCGGATGGCCGATTCGGTATCGTTGAGCGTGTAGCGTTCCGTGTACGAGCTGCGACTTTGTTCCCATTCGAGGTGTACGTGGCAGTCAATCAGGCCGGGAAGCACGGTTTTGCTTTTCAAATCCACCGCCGTCACGCCGGGCGGCGGCGTCAGGTAGCCCGGCTCGATGCGGGCAATGCGGTTGTTTTCCACGACGATAGTCACGTTGGTTTGTTCCCGTGTATCGGTCATGGGCAGCACGCGGCCGCAGTGGAGGTAGGTGGTTTGGGAAATCAATGAAATTTGGGAAACAGTGAGTAAAACCCAAAAAAGAAGAAAGCGCATGGTCGGGTACTTGGTAAACAAAATGCTGAGGATACGTTCGGGCAAAGATAGCCGCAGGTCGGACAAAACACTGGAATGAGTGCCTCGCAAAAAAATTTGAAAACAGTTGTTGTTTTTGGAAAACCGGGAACATACCTTTGCCCCCGCTTTTGAAAAACGCCTCATTAGCTCAGTCGGTTAGAGCGGCGGACTGTTAATCCGTAGGTCCAAGGTTCAAGTCCTTGATGAGGCGCAAAAAGGTCATCGCAGCATGCGGTGGCCTTTTTTGTTGTGGGATAAAGTGTCCACAGGCTCCCGGAGTTTTCTGCACCTTTGCGCCCACACAAGTCACCATCTTTCAAAAACGCCGTTCCAGGATCGGCAAACGAGCATAACACCATGAGTTTAGTAGCAGTTGGCACCGTCGCCTTCGACGATATCGAAACGCCGTTCGGGCGCGCCGAAAAGGTCGTCGGCGGCGCCTGCACCTACATTGCCCTTGCGGCCTCCTATTTCGTCAAACCCGTGCGCATCGTGTCCGTCGTGGGCGGCGATTTTCCGCAGGAAATGCTGGACAACCTGAAAAATCGCGGCGCCGACCTGGAGGGTCTGCAAGTGCGCCCGAACGAAAAATCGTTCTTCTGGGCCGGCAAATACTACCGCGACCTGAATACCCGCGACACGCTGGACACCCAACTCAACGTGCTGGCCGACTTCGATCCGGTGCTGCCCGAAACCTACCGGCACGCCGAATTTCTCATGCTCGGCAACCTGACGCCACAGGTGCAAATGCGTGTACTGGATCAACTCCAGCGCCGCCCGAAACTGATCGCCATGGACACCATGAATTTCTGGATGAACACGGCCATGTCCGATCTCCTGCAGGTGCTCAAGCGCGTGGACGTGCTGACCATCAACGACGAGGAGGCCCGCCAACTTTCCGGCGAGCATTCTTTGGTCAAGGCCGCAAAAATTATCCACCAGATGGGCCCAAAGTTTCTGATTATCAAAAAAGGTGAGCACGGCGCCCTGCTTTTTCACGGCGACAACCTGTTCTACGCCCCGGCGCTGCCTCTGGCCGAGGTGGCCGACCCAACCGGCGCCGGCGACACCTTCGCCGGCGGATTCATGGGCTGGCTGGCTAAAACGGGCGATATTTCGATGGAAAACATGCGCCGGGCAGTCATTTACGGTTCGGCAATGGCGTCGTTTTGTGTGGAAAAATTCAGCGTAGAACGGCTCCAGGAACTCAACACCGAGATGATCGAACGCCGAATAAAACAATTTGCCGATCTCGTGCATTTCAGGATGTAAATACCCGAATCTCCCGAAGGCATACTTTCCCCCCGGCGAAGGCGTTTACCTGTCCAAAAAAATTCGAAATACGGATGCGAATACTTCTTCTTTTTCTCCTTTTCGGCTTGCTTCAACCGGCGCTTACCGCCCAGAACACCACCGACAAATTAGTATCCTACTTTTCGTTCAGCGAATGCAAAGGTATTGACGAAAGCGGTAACGGCTCCACCGGCGCGTTCATCGGCGCCCCCGTGTGCGTATGCGGCGTGCGCGACTCCGCCATGTATTTCGACGGCATCGGCGACGCCATCTTTTTTGTCGGCCCCCTGAGCGACGTGTTCAGCCTGAGCGATTTCACGGTGAGTTTTTATTTTAAACCCGCGCCCATTCCCGCCAACTACGGCGGCTCTCAAGTTATCCTGTCCAAACAGGAAAACTGCGCCTCCATCAACCGGGCCTTCTGGGTGCGCTTCAACCCCAAGAGCAAAAAAATCAGTTCGGGTATCAGCCTGAATGACACGGTTCAGGTGACCGTCACAGCCGACCTTGATCTCGATGCCTGCTGGCAGTTCATTACCCTGACGCGCAGCAACACAACCTATTCTATCTATGTCAACGGCAACCTGAAGGATCAGAAAAAGTCCGTCTCGCGAATTGACCTGACATCCAACGCCATTTTCAAGGCCGGTGAGCCGATCTGTACGCTCGACAAACCGTTCTGGGGCGAACTGGACGAACTGCGCATTTACAGCCGGGCACTTAGCCCCGACGACATCAACGCCCTCAACCTTCGGGCCGACAAAATCGTTACCGGCGATACGGTGATCTACCTCGGCAATTCGTTCAATGTACTCACCAATCCCGCTTGCACGGACAATTTTCAATGGTCGCCGGCCAACGGCGTGTCGGACCCGGCTATTGCTCAACCGACCATCACCCCGACGATTACCACCACCTACAAACTTAATTTCGTGCATCAGGGCTGTACCGCCTCGGATACGATTCTGGTCAATGTCATTGACCCCGACACCCTGAATTGCAACCTGATTTTTATTCCGAATGCATTCACACCCAGCGCTTCACCGGGCCGTAACGACTTGTTTGGCGTCAGCAATCCCTACTCGGTGGACGAGTTCATCTCGTTCGAAGTGTTCGATCGCTGGGGCGGACGGGTGTTCAATGCCGAGACGGTTTTCGACACCTGGGACGGCACCGCGCAAGGACAACCTGCCAACGCAGGCGTTTTCCTCTACCGCCTGCGATACCGATGCGACGGCACCGAACGCATCAAGGCGGGTAGCGTTACCCTGCTCCGGTGACTTTTTTTCACCGCAGAGGCGCAGAGACGCGGAGGTTACGCAGTAGGCTTTTTTAAAAATCTCTGCAAAATGCCCCCGCGTCTCTGCGCCTAAGCGGTGAAAACTTTATCGTATACGCAACGACAAAAAAGAAGCCCGGCGGCACATTTGCCCCGGGCTTTTTCACTAAACCGTTTCTATTGTATGAAGATATTCTCCAGTTAGCCAAACCTGTGCCAAAAACTGCGCAAGCTGCCCGGAATATCAAAATATTTTGTAAAATCTTCGGTAGAGGTGCAGCCCTGCCTAT
Organism: Saprospiraceae bacterium; assembly: GCA_016787285.1. Lineage (GTDB taxonomy): Bacteria > Bacteroidota > Bacteroidia > Chitinophagales > Saprospiraceae > M3007. The sequence continues at coordinate 16,778 of JAEUUV010000153.1, forward strand.
ATTCAAATCTGCGGGCCTCCGTCAAATCTGCGTCATCCGTGTTGCCATTGACTCGCAAGCGGACCTCGCAGGCAGGAGACAAACAAAAAACCCCGTCGTATATTTCTACTCGACAGGGCAAACAAAAAACAAACACTATGAACAAACACTATTTTTCTGTGATGAAAAGCCGGGGTTGGTTCAGAATTTTTCAGCCCCGAATTGTCGGGCTAACAAAGGTACACCTCGATTTTTTTTCTGCAACATTAATTTCACGAAAGACCGGTGGCGCTTCTGTTGCGCTGTTCATTGTGTTGCAGTTTGCCTCGTCATGCCGGCCGGATTACCCGGGAACAACCGCTGGAACTTCCGGCAGCAGGGCCGAAATAGTTCATCCGGACGGCAAGGCAATCTTCCGCAAACACTGCGTCACCTGCCACGGCGCCGACGGCACGCTCGGCCTCAATGGCGCCGGCGACCTGACCAAATCGGTCCTGACTCAGGAGGCTCGCATCACCCAGATTACTAAAGGAAAAAACCTGATGACGCCTTTTGAAGGCATACTTTCGCCCGAAGAAATCCGCGCTGTGGCGGCTTACAGCGAAACACTGAAAAAATGACGAACGATTCAAAAATACTGCTCACCGGCGCTACCGGTTTCATAGGGGCCTACCTGCTGCGCCTCCTCGTACAAAAAGGCTATCAGGTACGGGCACTTCGGCGTGCGGACAGCCCGATGGACCTGGTGCGCGACGTAGCCGACCGGGTGGAGTGGGTGGAGGCCGACGTGACCGACCTGTCTGCGCTCGAAGAGGCGTATGCCGGCATCACCCACGTGTGCCACTGCGCGGCTATGGTCTCTTTCCACCCCAGAGACGCCCGCCGCATGATGCAGGTGAATGTGGAGGGCACTGCCAACATGGTCAATCTGGCACTCGATTTCGGGGTAAAAAAATTTGTGCACGTCAGCAGTATTGCAGCGCTTGGGCGCGCGAAAAACCGCCCCAACCTCGACGAAAAATCCCCTTGGGTGCCGGGCAAAGGTAACAGCCAGTATGCCGTCAGCAAGTATTTGTCGGAACAGGAAGTGTGGCGTGCGCATGCGGAAGGTTTGCCGGTTGCTATCGCCAGCCCGTCCGTCGTGTTGGGCAGTGGGTACTGGGACGTGGGCACCGGGCGAATTTTCCGGCAAGTGCACGACGGACTCAAGTTCTGGTCGGTGGGCCGCACGGGCATGGTGGATGTGCGCAATGTGGCGCAATTCATGCTCCTGCTGCTCGAAAGCGACATCACGGGCCATCGCTACATCCTGAATGCGCAGAACATCCCGTTCCGCGACCTGTTCTTCCTGGTGGCCGATGCACTTGAGAAGCCTCGTCCGTTCATCAAAGTGACGCCGGCGCTTGCCGAAATTGCCTGGCGGGTGGAGTGGCTCAAGGAAAAAATCCTGGGCGTCGAGCCGGTCGTGACACGGGAAAGCGCACGGGCCAGCGTGGCGAGTTATTTTTACGAAAATGCCAAGTCGCTCACTGTGCCGGGCTTCTCATACTATCCGCTGGAGCAGACTGTTCGGGAAACGGCCGCACAATTTCTGGAGGCTGCACGCGACGGATACAGCCCCCGTGTTTTGCCTTTCGAGTAATCCGGCAAAAAAACCTTCCGTTTCTTCGTCGGTCATGCCGTACCTTTGATTCCGTTTTTAATCCTGCTTTCGGTATGCATGACTATCTGACACAATTTGCCCTCCTGCGCGACCGCGCTTTTCGGGAGCCGGACAACCAGGCGTTGTTTCGCACTCTGTTGTTCTGCTCGGAAATTACCGGCAACCACTTCGAATGCCGGGAACTGTACACGGCCGTACTCGACCGACATCCGTACTGCTGCTATGCCTGGTACAACCTCGGCTGGGCATTGCTCGCGCTCGACGAACCTGACGAAGCGCTCGAAGCCTTCGAGTACGCCTACATCACACAGCCTTACTTCGAGGAGGCCTACAAAGCCTGCGCCGAACTGGCGACCCGGCAAGGCCTCCACCGGCGTGCGCTCTTGTGTTATGTCGAAATGAACGACCACGCCGAAGCCGACAGCCACATTCTTGCTCGTATGGGCGAATGCCACTTGCGCCTCGGCGACGTGCGCACGGCAAAAAAAATGTGCCGCCTCGCGCTCAAACTCGACCCATACCACGCCGGCGCCTGCTACCAACTTGCCGCTTGCCATATTGCGGAAAAGGATTACCGGCAAGCCGTGCGCTGGTTGCAGGAAGCAATAGGCAACGACGACCGGTGCGCGGAATACCACGGCCTGCTGGCTGTAGCCTACCGGCATTCGGGCTATCCGGAAAAAGCCTTGCACCACTACTGGAAAGCCGTGGAAATCACGCCCGACGAACCGGAAACCTGGCTGCAACTTGCCGAGTTTTTGCTGGCCGGCGGCGAGGTGCCGGAAGCCTGCGAAACCCTGGAACAGGCCCTGGAAAATGCGCACAGTGCCGAGTTGCTGTACTGTGCAGCCGCCTGCCGATTCCTTTCCGGCGACCGCTTGCGCGCGGTGGCTACCCTGCAACAAGCCCTGCTTGCCGATGCAGCACGCCGATCCGACATTTTCCGCTGGGCGCCCACCCTGCGCGACGACGCCGAAGTGCAAGGATTGCTGCGAATCTACACCTGAATGATGCTTGGTTTTTCAAACATCCCGATGTACCTTTGCCCGCCTTTCTGAAAGGCATACGTATTTTATTTCAAAAAAATCTGATTTTCAACATGTTCGCAATCGTTTCCATTGCCGGTCAACAATTCAAAGTTGAGGAAGGTCAACAGATCTTCGTCCACCGGCTGGCAGCTCAGACGGGAGATAAGGTCTCCTTCGACACGGTGCACCTCATTGACCGGGGCGCCGAAGTGTCCATCGGCACACCCAATGTGTCCGGCGCAAAAATCACCGCCAGCGTGCTCGGCCACGTGAAAGGCGACAAAGTGATCGTTTTTCACAAAAAACGCCGCAAAGGCTACCGCAAGAAAAACGGCCACCGCCAGTCGTTCACCCAAATCAAAATCGAGGGCATCACCGGCTAATCCGGGTTTCGCACTCCCCAGTTCTCACACTCAACACTCAAAACTCAACACTCAACACTGAGTTATGGCACATAAAAAAGGCGTAGGCTCAACCGATAACGGCCGGGACAGTAAAAGTAAACGACTCGGCGTAAAACTCTATGGCGGCCAAAAGGCTAATGCCGGCAACATCATTGTCCGCCAGCGCGGCACCCAATACCACCCCGGCGAAAACGTGTACATGGGGCGCGACCATACCCTGCACGCATACGTGGACGG
>JAEUUV010000177.1 GCA_016787285.1 Saprospiraceae bacterium
CATTGGCGGGTCAGTTCGGGTGAAATATTCGCCGGCGTGACCTCCTCGGATTTGCCCTCGTACTTGGCTGCGAAGTCGAAAAATTCCGTTTCCGGGATGATTTCCGTGACGGGCAGGGCCACCACCTTGCCGCCGGTGCGCAACACGCCGTTGGAAAATTCCCGCCCCGGCATGAACGCTTCCACCACGGCTTCGCGGTCGTAGGGCCATACGGCTTCGATGGCAGGCAGCAACTGCTCGGCTGTTTTCACCTTCGTCACCCCGAAACTGGAACCGTGGGTGTTGGGCTTCACGAACAGCGGTAAGCCCAAGGCCAGCAGAACAGTTTCGTTCACCGGTTCGCCCCGGCGCAGCAGCACGGATTTTGCTACCGGCACACCCAGCGGCGCCACGTGCTGCTTGGTGTCGTGTTTGTTCATGGTGAGGGCGCTCACGTAGCCGTCGCAGCAGGTATAGGGCAAGCCGAGCATGTCGAAGTAGCCCTGCATTTTTCCGTCTTCGAGCGGACTGCCGTGCAGCGCCGCGAAGGCGCAGTCGAAGCGGATTTTTTCGCCGTTCAGGGTCAGGGAGAAATCGTTTTTGTCCACCTGTGTGCCGCTGTCCACGTCGCGCCAGTCGGCTTTCTGGATGTCAATCAAAAACGAGCGGTAGCGGTCGGCGGGCAGGTGCTCGCGCACGACCTGTCCGCTTTTCAGGGAAATGACGCGTTCGGCGGAGTCGCCGCCGGTGAGGATGGCTATGTTTTTCATGGCAGTGTATTGTCAGTTGTTTCCTTCCACGTTTTCCAAAAACTCGTCTTCCGTCCAGATTTCGATGGTGCCCAGCGCCTGCGCTTTTTTGAGTTTGCTGCCGGCTTTTTCGCCCACCACGAGGATGTTCAAATTCTTGCTGACCCCGCTGGAAATGCTGGCTCCGGCGGCGGCGGCGCGGGCCTCGGCCTGCTCGCGGGAAAGCGTGGCGAGCGTGCCGGTGAACAGGATGGTTTTGCCTACCAGCGGCCCGTCGGCGGCGCTGGCCGGGCGTTGATCTTCGGGGGTCTGGCGCAGGTTGACGCCAAGCGACTCCATCGTGCGCAGCAGGTCGAGGTTGTGTTCGTTCTGGAAAAAATTGTACACGTTGCGGGCCAGCACCGGACCGATGTCCTTGATTTCCTGGTAACGTTCCAGGTCCCAGTCTTTCAGGTCGAGGACGTGCTCGACTACTGCGGCGAGCAGTTTGGACGACTTTTGCCCGAGGTGATGCACACTCAGGCTGTGCAGCAGCCGGTGGATCGGGTTCTGTTTGGCCTTTTCGATGGCCTTTTGCAGGTTGGCGGCCGATTTTTCCCCGAAACCTTCCAGTTGGGCAATTTCCCCATAGTCGAGCCGGTAGATGTCGGCAATAGAATGCAACCAGCCGAGATCGTAAAACCGCTTGATGGTGCTTTCGCCCATGCCCTCGATGTCCATGGCGTGCTTGGAGGTATGGAAAATCATGCGCTCGATGACCTGCGCTTCGCATTCGGCATTTTCACAGCGCCAGATGGCCTCGTCCTCGGGTTTGACGAGCAGGCTCCGGCAAACCGGACAATGCGTCGGATACTCCACGGGTCTTTCACTGCCGTCGCGTAGGTCGTCCAGCGCTTTCACGATGTAGGGAATTACGTCACCGGCGCGTTCCACCAGTACCTGATCGCCGATGCGAATGTCTTTGCTTCGGATAAAATCCTCGTTGTGCAGGCTCACGTTTTGCACAGTGACGCCGGCGAGTTGGACCGGCTCCAGTTTGGCCACGGGGGTCACGGCGCCGGTTTTTCCCACCTGAAATTCTACATCGCGCAGGCGGGTGGTGGCTTGTTTGGCTTTGAATTTGAAAGCAATGGCCCAACGCGGGTGGTGGGAGGTAAAGCCGCATTTGGCTTGCAGTTCCAGGCTGTTCACCTTGATGACCATGCCGTCAATTTCGTATGGATACGCGTCGCGGTGGTTCTGCCAGGCATCGCAAAATGCGATGACTTCGGCGATGTTGGCGCAGGTGCGGCGCTCGGGCAACCCCACCCCCAGCCCCTCCCCCAAAGGGGAGGGGGGCTGCCCCTCGAATACGTTTGAATTTTTCACGAACGGAATATTGTCTCCCTTGGTTTCCGATTTTTCACCGAGATCGGATGTTGCCCCCCTCCCATTTGGGGGAGGGGTTGGGGGTGGGGTCAGACCCGCCGGCACCTTGAATCCCAACCCTTCCAACATCCGCAACGAATCCTCGTGCGTGGGGAAATTGCCCAGCATGTTGTTCCCCTCCGCATCCACGGCGTAGCCAAGTTGGTAAATGAACGCTTCGAGGCCGCGGCCGGCGGCTTCTTTGGGGTCTTTCATGCGCAGGCCGCCGGTAGCGGCGTTGCGGGGATTGGCAAAAAGCGTTTCGCCGTCGGCTAAGCGGCGGGCGTTTATTTTTTCAAAAACATCTTTTCGAATGATGGCCTCGCCGCGCAGTTCGGCTTTGGCGACGCCGTAGCGGGAAAAACCGGCTTGCAGGGGAATGGAACGCAGGGTGCGAATGTTGGCGGTGATCTCGTCGCCGACGGCGCCGTTGCCGCGGGTGGCGGCGCGGGAGAGGCGGTCGTTTTCGTACACCAGCGCGATGGTACCGCCGTCGAACTTGGGTTCTACGGCGTACTCCACGTCGGCGTCTTTGGGCAGGCCTGCCAGTTTTTTTACAGAGGTGTCGAAGTCCTCCAGGTCGGCTGCGTCGTAGGAGTTGTCGAGCGAGAGCATAGCCGTGAGGTGGGCTACCTGATCCATCTCCTCCGTCAGGTCGGGCGATACGCGTTGGGTAGGCGAGTCGGGGGTGATGAGTTCAGGATGGAGCCGCTCGACGGCTTCGAGTTGTTTGTACAACTGGTCGTACTCGAAGTCGCTGATAACCGGGTCGTTCTGCACGTAGTAGCGCCACTCGTGGTAGCGGATGACGCTGCGCAAATTCTCGGCGCGTTCGGCAGCGGCGTCGGAAAAGAGATCCGCCTGCGGTGAAAAAAGCAGGGATTTGGACAGGTCGAAAAGCGCACGCTGGGCCTCGGGTGTGTACATATTCGGGTTTGAAGGTTTCTGGTTTGAGGGTTTCTGGGAGCCGTACAAAGGGGGAGTGTTCAAAAAACTGTATCATCGTCACTTTCCTTAACCTTGGAACGCCGCGCGCGGGTCTTTTGACCCCGCGCCAACCGCTTGATTATCGCACACTTTTGTGCGGGGTCAAAAGACCCGCGCACGGCGAAACAAAAGTCACACATATTGGAGAGTTTTCATAACCCGCTCAACCCGTTAAACCCGTTAAACCCGTTCAACCCGCTTTTATCGCATTTTTTTCAACGCCAGTTCGGCTACCTTTTTTGTAAGGGGCAGATTATCATGCGGGCTGACGGTATAGTCGAGTGTAATTTTGACTAACAGGTGGCCTTTTTTGATTACCAGGGAAGTCGTGGAGGTGCTCCAGAGCGCATCTTCGCCGAGGCCGGTTACGTCTTCTTCGTAGGTGCTGCGCTGTTCGTTGCGGAGCAGGTCGAACTGCTGGCGGGCGACAAGATCGCGGCGGTAGTCCAGCACCTGGGTGACGAGGGTATTCTTGAATTCCCGGTAGGTGGCGCCCGGTTTTTCGTTGGCGCTTTCGATTTCTTTCCAGTCGGGTTTCATCCAGTAGCGCAGGCAGAAGCCGCGGTCTGGAAGTGTTTTGGCGTTGAACGCGTATTTTTTGGCGTCGATGCCAAACAGGCGGATGACTTCCGCGTCGGTTACCAATTCGCAGCCGGCGTTTTTCCATGGGTTGGCTACTTGCGACGGTGCGCCTGTGGCAGGGTCTATGGTCATTGGAGCGGGTGGCTCGGTATTCTGTTCAGGTTCGTTCGGGCCACAGGCAAAACCGAGCAGGGCGGACAAAAGCGCCCCGACAGCCAAACGCGCTGTGACGACCGATTCTGGGTAGGGCATGTTTAGAAAGGGCTGCGGAGATTAAAATTTTGAAAATGGAGGGCAAAGATAGTGCCCGGATGCTGGAAAAAACCACCTGAAGTGCAGGCATAATTAGCCGGCAGCGGCTGGATTGTCGTAAAAAATCAATGGGACAGAAAAAAGAGGCTCATGTGTGGCGGGGCACTATTTTGTTCTGACATTTGACCCGCCCGAAAAATACCACAGTCGGAAAAATTCGCACATTTGCGCCGGACGGCTTTTGGCCGTTGGCTGTCAGCCATTGGCTGTTGGCTTCCGAGCGCGGTGTCGTTTGCCAATAGCCAACGGCCAACAACCAACAAAACACTAACCAATCTTCATCGTAAAAGCACATCTATGTCAGCAGAGAAACACGAATTATTCGGGCATCCGCGGGGGCTTTCCCTGCTCTTTTTCACAGAAATGTGGGAGCGCTTCAGCTACTACGGCATGCGGGCCATCTTCGCCCTGTACATGATCAACGGCTTGGCCTTTTCGCGCGCCAAAGCCTCGGAAATCTACGGGAGTTACACCGGTCTGGTGTACCTCACTCCGCTTATCGGCGGCTATGTGGCCGACCGGTATTGGGGCAACCGGAAGTCCATCGTAGCCGGCGGCGCACTCATGGCCATTGGTCAGTTTCTTATGTTCGGGAGCGCCAGCATGTACCAAAACATAGGCATGGCTACCGCGCTCTTGTGGGCGGGCCTGGTCTTTCTCATTATCGGCAACGGCTTTTTTAAACCCAACATCTCCTCCATGATCGGGCAGATGTACACCGAGAAAGACAAGCGCCGCGACGCCGCCTACACCATATTTTACATGGGCATCAACCTCGGCGCGTTCATCGCACCGCTGGTTTGCGGGTTCCTCGGCGAGCGCTATGCGCCCGATAACACGCCGCTGCCCGAGTATTTCAAGTGGGGCTTCCTGGCTGCAGGCATTGGTATGGTCATCGGTACCTTGCTGTTTCATTTTGAAAAAAACCGCTACGTGGTGGACCCTGAGGGCAACCCCATCGGCGCTATTCCCAACAAAGCCGTACAAACGGAAGGCGGCACTTCGGACAATGCCGGACTCGACACCAAACAACTTATGCTTGGTGTAGGACTTGCAGTGGCCCTGGTTTTTTCTTTCTGGAAATTTTTGGCGTTCGACACCGTAGCAGCCATCATCTACGGTACTACCATTGGCATGATGGTGATGATCATCACAGACAAGTCGCTGACCAAAATCGAGCGCGACCGGATCATCGTCATTTACGTCTCCGCCTTTTTCGTGGTGTTCTTCTGGGCGGCTTTCGAGCAGGCCGGGGCGTCGCTCACGTTTTTTGCCGAAGAGCAAACCAACCGGAATCTGGGGCTAAACCTTCCGATGTGGCTCGTGCATCTGATATCGGTCGCATTGCTCGGGGCATTGTACTGGGCCTTCAACATCATTCGCACCAACTTCACACGTGGTGTTGACGGTCTGTCCGGCTTGCTGTACGCGTTCATTCTCCTGCCGGCTGGTTATCTGATTTATCAAAATATCGCGTTTTTGGCCAGCGGTCAGGCGTCCGTTTCCATGGACACGATTCCGGCCAGTTACTTCCAGTCTATCAACGCCGTGTCCATTGTTATTCTGGCTCCGATCACGGCTGCCATCTGGGTGGCGTTGGCCAAACGCAAATCCGAACCGAACTCGCTGATCAAGCAATCGCTCGGCCTCATCATTCTGGCCATCGGCTATGCAGTCATTGCTATGGGGGTAAATGGCCTCGGCCTTGGCTCCAAAGTGAGCATGCTTTGGCTGGTAGGTTTGTATGTGATCCACACCATCGGCGAATTGTGCCTGTCGCCTATCGGCTTGTCGCTGGTGTCCAAGTTGTCGCCCATGCGTTTTGTGTCGCTGCTGTTCGGCGTGTGGTTCCTGGCCAATGCGGTGGCCAACAAAGCCGCCGGTCAGTTGAGCGGCTTGTACCCTCCTGCCGGGCGCGAATACAAAATGGCCATGGACAACGGCATTGACGAAAATACCTACCGCGGCATTTTGGAGGGACAAGTGCAGCCTACCGCCGAACAGGTGGCAGTGGCCGAACGTATTTCCCTGCCGCTGGAATACCCGAGTTTCTTCGGTCCGGTGAAAGACCTGTACCAGTTCTTTATGATCTTCGTGGTCATGGCCGGCGTGGCCGGGTTGATTCTGTTCCTGCTCTCGTTCCCCTTGCGGCGGATGATGCACGGCGCGGATTAGGTCAGGTTCCTCAGGAAAAATTATATGCGGAGGCTGTGGCGTTTGGTTCAAACGCCACAGCCTCCGCGCTTTTTGGGTATACGACAGGTTTCGGGGGGAATGACAAATTTTTACATTCCTGCGCCCAAAAGCAGCGAAAAAACCAGGCCACGCATCTGCATAGATCGCGTACCTTCGGGACAATTCCCGGCCGATTGCCGGCAAGCCAAAAGAGCAAGCCATTGTTGAACGAACAGGAACTCATCCGGGGTTGTTTGCGCGGGTCCGCGCAATGTCAGCGTCAACTGTACGACCAGTTTGCCGGCAAGATGTACGCCGTGTGCCTGCGGTATGCGCGTTCGTCATCGGATGCTGCCGACATACTTCAGGAAGGCTTCGTCAAGGTGTTCACCAAACTGGATCAGTTTCAGTTTCAAGGCTCCTTCGAAGGGTGGATTCGACGGATTATGATCAATACAGCGCTTCGTACGTATCAGCGACAGCGCTTTGATTATGAAACGAGCGGCCATGAAAACCTGCCCGAAGCCCCCGTAGAACCGGATGCGTTGGCCAGCCTGTCGGAAGCCGAGTTGCTGCGCCTGATCAGCCACCTGCCCGACGGGTACCGGGTGGTGTTCAACATGGTAGCCATCGAGGGGTATTCCCACGCGGAAGTGGCCGAGCAGCTGGGCATTCAGGAAAGCACCTCCCGCTCCCAACTGACAAAAGCACGCCGCTGGCTGTGCGAACAACTCGAAACATTGCATCAAATCATGCCACAAAAAACCTGAAAACAGTAAAAAAATGGAACAACCAAACCACATAGACGACCTGATGCGTCAGCGCTTGCGTCAAGCCGAAGTGCCGCCCCCGGCCTTCGTCTGGTCCAACGTGGAGCGCGCGCTGCGCCGACGCAAACGGAGGTTTTTCTTCATCTGGTTCCTCACCGGCGGCTTTGCTGCCGGAATACTCGCCGCAGGCTTGTGGATATTTGGGAACCGACCCGAAACTCCGGCAGCACGACAGCCGGTAGCGCACACCAACTCCGATGTGCCGGCTCCCGTCGCCACACCGCAAAAATCCACCGCAACCACAATGGATGCCGGTGCGGATAACGACTACCTGATTGCGCAAGAAAAACCATCCGCCGGCAAGCACATACCCACAACCGATAGCCCGGAAGCCTCCGGCCGGCACAACAAGGTGACGCCGGGAAGCAGGCCGTCATTTGCGGCGCAATCAGCCGGCAAACAACTTTTTTCAGATGGTATCCTCCGGGGCGAAGTACCCGTTCAATCCGATATAGCAGAAACCGGGGCGACTATTCCGACACCGGCACCCGAACACCTCGAAGCCGCTGCAAAAGGGCAGTTTGAAATAGCTACCGCACCCCTGCCGGTTTCATTGGGCCTGCTGCCCCTGCCTGTCCGGGAAAACACCCTGGCGACCGTCAAAACGCCTCCCGCAAAAACCAAACGGGCGCCTAAAAAATGTTACGATTTCCATACCCATCCCAGCGCGTGGATGGTGGATGTTTATGCCGGCCCTTCCTGGGCAGCCAAGCGATTTAAAACCTCCGACTCGGAATTGCAGGACTACCTGCTCGACCGGGAACGCACCGAAATCCGTACCTGGGGATACAACGCCGGCTTGCGGGCCTCGTACCTGTTCGCAGGAAACTTCCTGCTGCGCACCGGGCTACACTTCGACCACTTCGAAGAGCAATTCGAATACATTGACCCCGATTTCATCCGGTACAACATCACCATCACCCAGCAGTTTATCAACAACCAATGGGTAAGCGTGACCGATACTATCGGCATTGAGTACGGTACCAATTACCTGAAAACCTACAACCGATACGCCATGCTCGATATTCCCCTGCAAGCCGCCCTCGAACTGCGCAGCGGCGCCACGGGTGTTAGCCTGAACCTCGGAGGCTCGGTCAACGTGCTGTTCGAAAAACGCGGCAGCATACTCGATACCACCGGAAAACCGGCATCGTTCACACCCGGCTCCGGCCCCAATGAGGTGTTCCGCACCAGCCTCGGCATGAGCCTGATGGGAAGCATCCAGTGGTTTTACCACCTGAACCCGCGCACACGGGTCTTTGTGGAGCCATACTACCGGCATATTCTCGACCCGGTCACCCGACCGGAACTGCCGTACGAACAATCTTATGGCGTCGGGGGGGGTCGACTCGGCCTGACCCGTATTTTTGACTGACCGTGTTAAATATTTTGCAAAGAGCAGCACCCCGACAACCCGTTGTATCATCTCCAAAACAAAACCTCGAATCCTTCTCATTGCCATGCATGCATCAAAGACATATCAACTTTTAGCGGTACTTAGCACCCTGTCGGTGGCAGTATGGGGCTGCCGAAAGGATGTGCAGGAGTTTATCCCGTACAAGCCTGTTCTGGAAAACCTCGATCAGTTGCTGCTTCAGACGCCTGACCCGACAACCCGGTCGGTTTTTCAGTTTGGCGGCGCCGTCATTCCCGACACGATACTCACCTCTACAAGTGGCGTGCGTGTGTTTTTGGCCGATACCGAAAATTTGTTTGCCGACAACGCCGGCACTCCCGTGCCCTGTAGTACCTGCCCATCTCTGAAAGTTGAAGTGACTACCGTATTGCGCAAGGGCGACTTTTTGGCGCGCAAACTGCCGACTTCCACCTACCCCGATTCTGAAATGCTCGAAAGCGCAGGCGCTGTGCAAGTGCGCGTACTCTGTGGCAACAAGGAACTCCAGGTGCTGCCTTCCCGCTACCTGAAAGTTCAAATACCGACCGCCTCTACCAACCAGTCGAACATGACCGTGTATACCGGCGTGCTTGACGCTGAAAAAAACCTGAGCGGCTGGTCCGACACCAATGAACCCGCCTTTCTGGCGAAGTGGCCACTCCCCGGCTCGGGGGATCAGCAGGACGGGTACGAACTCATTATCCCTCAAACAGGCTGGAGCAACTGCGCACGTCCCCTGAACGAACAAAGCAGTTCGTTCTGCGTTACGCTTCCCGAGCAGTTTACTGCGCTCAACGCTCGGGTATTCCTTGTTTTCAAAAACAACAACGCCATAGCCGAATTGACGGGCGACGACGAGTCATCGGAGTTTTGCTTTCCGCAGGCTCCTCTGGGTTACCCGGTGACCATAGTCGTGGTCGGAAAAACCGGAGAACAGTACTGGCTGACCAACCTGTTCACCGAAATCGGTACCAATGTGCAATTATCTGTTACTCCGGTGCCAATGCAAGAACAAGACCTGCTCAACTTCCTCAAAAACCTGTAAAACAAACACTATACCACCCGGAATTCCATCAAAAGACACCCGTGTTTAGTAATGTACAGGCCGAGCCGGAAACGTCCGCGTTCGGCTTTTTTATCGCAAAAAGCACATGTTTCAAGCAGATTTATTTCAAGGTAAAACGGCTCTGGTTACCGGCGGCGGCAGCGGAATCGGCCTCGAAATCGCCCGGCAACTGATCCTTCATGGCGCAGAAGTATACATCGCTTCGCGCAAACCCGAACGCTTGGCACAGGGGGTGATCCTGCTGCAACCGCTCGGGAACGTCCACAGTTTTCAACTCGATATCCGGGAGCCGGAGCAAGTGGCAAGTCTGGCCGATACCATCGCTGAAAAAAGCGGGAAGTTGGATATTCTGGTAAATAATGCCGGTGGCCAGTTTCCCAGCCTGGCGGAGGAAATCACACCCAAAGGCTGGAACGCGGTGATTAATACCAACCTGAACGGCACCTGGTTCGTAACCCAGGCGATGGCCAAACGATTTTTCTTTGCGCAGCAACACGGCGCCGTCGTCAATATCGTCGTGAACCATTTTCGCGGTTTCCCCGGCATGGCCCACACCGGCGCAGCACGTGCGGCCGTCAGCAATCTTACCCAATCGCTTGCGGTAGAATGGGCACAAAAAGGCGTGCGTCTCAACTGCGTGGCGCCGGGCATCATTCAAAGCAGCGGCCTCGAACAATATCCGCCCGAATTGTTGACGGGCATTTCGAAACATGTCCCGATGAAACGACTCGGCACCACCACCGAAGTGGCTATGCTTGTGCTTTTTCTGGCAAGCCCGATGGCGGCATACATGACCGGCGAAACGATCTACATGGACGGCGGCGCGCACCTGTGGGGCGATATCTGGCAATACGAGAGTTAGAACCTAACTTGCTCCAAAGGGCGAGTGCCGAAGCACGTCTTCTGCTGCCGCAAAAGGCGAAACCCGACCGGCCATCACCTCCTGCTCCAGGGCTGCGAGCCGCTCACGCACTCCGGGATGCCCGTAAAACGCCGCATGTAGTCCGGCTTCCAGCGCCTCCTGCAGCCAGTATTGTGCCTGCCGGCGGCGGTTGTCGTCGAAAAAACCGTTGGCAGAAGTGCTACTTCGGTATTCCTCAATGGCGTCCCACACGTCGGTAATACCCGACCCTTCCTGACTGCTGCACGCCAGTACACGCGGCGCCCAGCCACTTGCCTTAGGTGGAAGCAAGTGCGTAGCGTTCAGGTAGTGCGCGCGCGCCTGATTGGCGAGTTTGATTCGGTCGCCGTCGGCTTTGTTCACGACCAGTAAGTCCGCCATTTCGACGATGCCGCGCTTGATGCCTTGCAGTTCGTCGCCGGCGCCGGGCAGCAGCAGCAGCACGAACACATCAGTCAGGCGGTGTACGGCGGTTTCCGACTGGCCCACGCCGACCGTTTCCACAAACACCGTGTCGAAGCCTGCCGCCTCTACAAGCAGGATCGTTTCGCGGGTTTTGCGGGCCACGCCGCCTAAGGAGTCACCCGCCGGTGAAGGCCGGATGAATGCGAACTCGGATTGGGATAGGCGCTCCATGCGCGTTTTGTCGCCCAAAATACTGCCCCGACTGATGGAACTGCTGGGGTCTATGGCTAGTACCGTCACCTTACGCCCCCGCTCCACCAGATGCATGCCCAATGCTTCGATAAAGGTGCTTTTGCCGGCGCCGGGCGCGCCGGTGATGCCGATGCGCAAGGAAGGGAGATGTGTATTTTCAGCAGCCGACAATTCCCGAATCACATCCTGCGCCAATGCCGCATGATCGGGGCGGGCGCTTTCCACCAACGTGATCGCTTGAGCGAGCACGACACGGTCACCGGCGCGGATGCCCCGGACATATTCTTCAGCGGTGCGCAGCGGACGTGCCATTTCAGGGAATGTTGTGTGATGAATATGGGCAGGGTTCAGGGTGCGCCTTGTTTTGAAATAACTTACAGGTTTAACGAAAATGTTTGCAAAAGTAGGCCAAACTTTGCCCTGACACGTTCAATTTTATCTGAACCTTTCATCCTGGAACTTGTGAGCCTCGACATCATTCTTACCATTTGCATTTTGTTCGGGGCAATTATTCTGTTTGCCACCGAGGTTGTGGCTATTGATGTGACGGCCATGCTCGTTATCGGGAGTTTGGTTCTGGCCGGGATACTCAGCCCGCAGGAAGGCATTGCCGGTTTCAGCAATACGGCAGTTGCTACGGTGGCTGCGATGTTCGTGCTGAGCGCAGGCATCGAAAAAAGCGGTGCACTCAACCCCGCGACTTCATATCTGGAAAAGTTGTTTCGGCGCAACTACTGGCTTGGCGCCATCAGTATGCTGATTTCTGTGGCGTTTTTGTCGGCATTTATCAATAACACCCCCGTTGTGGCGCTTTTCATTCCTGTGGTGGTATCGTGTGCACGGGCGATTCATACCGGCCCGGAAAAGTTGCTGATTCCGTTGTCGTTTGCATCCATGTTCGGAGGTGTTTGCACGCTCATCGGTACTTCCACCAATATTTTGGTGAGCCAATATGCCGCATCAGTGGGTTTGGGTGCATTCTCTATGTTCGAAATGACGCAAATGGGACTGGTGTTTCTGCTTGCCGGGTTTCTATACCTGCTGTTGATCGGGTTTCGGTTGTTGCCGGGCAGTACGAAAGAGGCTACGGTGGAGGAGAAATTTCACCTGGGAGAATACCTGACAAACGTCGTGTTACAAGCGGGTGCTCCGTCCATCGGCAAGACCGTCAAAACTACGTCGTTGGTCACCGAACTGGGCGTGGAAATCATTCAGGTTCAACGTGGAGACGAGCGTTTTTTTTCTCCACCCGACGACTTTGTTCTGGAAGAAAACGATACTCTCAAAGTGCGGGGGGATGTAACACAGATTCGCAAGTTGCAGAACCGAAACCGGGTTTTGGTACAACCAATCCTCAGTCAGGATACCTCCAAAAACAAAAGTGGCGGACTGGTACTGCACGAGGTGGTGATTTTGCCCAACTCCGACCTCTCGGGCGCCCGTTTGGAGGATGTTGATTTTGAGGAGCGATTCGGCGGCGCTATCTTTCTCGGTGTTCGTGGCCGGAAAGGACTGCAAAACAAAAAAATTGGCGACTGGACGCTTGCTGCCGGAGATTGCCTGCTATTGGCTTCGCCGAAAGACAAGTCGGGAGTATTTCACAAGGATTTCCCCGATCTGTTTGTGATAAACCATGCCGATCATGCCGGCTTTTCAAAAAAAAATGCGCTCATCGCGGCTGCGACGGTACTCTCGGTCATCGTACTAGCCTCACTGGATGTCCTGCCGATTGTAACGGCTGCATTAGCCGGCTGTCTGGTTCTGATCCTAAGCAAGATCGTGTCACCGGAAGAGGCCTACCGGAGTGTCAGTTGGAAAGTGGTTATGCTGCTGGCCGGGTCGCTGAGTCTGGGCGCCGCCCTGGAAAAAACCGGCGCCGCCCGGCTGCTCGCCGAGCAGATTTATCACCTGAGCGGCGCATTGGGGCCGGTGGTGGTGTTGAGTATGGTATACCTCATCACTACGTTGCTCACCGAAGTCATGTCCAACAACGCCACGGTGGTACTGCTGGCGCCCATCGTTATTGCGCTGGCGCAGTCTATGGGCGTGTCACCCAAACCGCTGCTGATGGCCATAACCTTTGCGGCCTCCGCCAGTTTTATGACACCGATCGGGTACCAAACCAATACAATGGTGTACGCGGCCGGCAACTATACGTTCAAGGATTTTTTCCGGATCGGCGCACCGCTAAACCTGCTTTTTTGGATACTGGCAAGCCTGCTGATCCCGGTATTTTTTCCATTTTAATAAACGGCCTCCCCTCTAAACCGCAGAGGCGCGGAGTTTTCAGCAGATCTATTGCCAAAAAACTTCGCGCCTCTGCGATGAAAAAAGACTTGTGAAACTATCAGTTATCCTCGCCCTCAAATGCTGCGAAGTCGAACAGCAGGGAGAAACGCAGGGTATTGTCCAGAGGATTGCGCTGGTTGGTGGTGGGCACGAGGTAGGAAAAATTGATGCCGAAGACGTTGTACTTCACGCCGAGGCCGACGCTGAAATACTTGCGGTTGCCTTTGGAATAGTGTTCGAAGAAGTAGCCGGCGCGTACGGCAAATTGATCGTCGTACCAGTATTCGGCGCCGATGCCGGTGGTGATTTCCTTGATCTCTTCGCTGAAACCGCCCGGCGCGTCGCCGAAAGATTTGAACACACCACGAATCGGCGAGTACTGCTTGTAGTCGGGAATACCGTCGCCGTCTTCGTCAATGTCGGGGCGAGGGGTCGGAACGAGCAGTTTGTTGAAATCAGTCGTAATCGTGAAGGTGTTGAATTGGTCGAGGTTAATTTTCCAGGCAAGACCTACGCCGAGGTTGGTGGGGATGTAGTCCCGATTGACGGAGTTGGTGTACGTGATCTTGGAGCCGAGGTTGGTGATAGCGGCGCCAATGGTCAGTTCACTGCCGGTTTTAATTACCTTCAGAGGCGTTTTGTACGTGAGCGAGAGATCGGCAGCGCCGGCGATACCAGGTTTGATCTCGTTGCCTTCCACCACCTGACCGGTGGCGAGGTTGGAGTAGATGAACTTGGCGCCGATGGCTGCAGAGAATTTTTTCGACAGTTTGCGGGCATACGCAGCGTTCACCTCAAACTCGTTGGGGCGGCCCTGTCCGAGTGATCCACCGTTTTCATCTGTAAATTCGATGTCGCCGAGGGAAAAATAGCGCAAACCCAGGCCGATGGTCTGGAGTTTGTCAATTTGCATGTAACCGGACAGGTAAGCGAGGTACACGTCCTGCAGGCCCAGGTTACGCATCCAGGGGGTATAGGTAGCCGACAAGGCCACTTTTTTGTCGGCAAACGCCAGTTTGGACTGGTTGTAGTGCATGCCGTTCGGATCGGCAGACGTGGCAATACCGACGTCGCCCATAGCGCCGCCGCGGGCGTCCGGTACAATGCGCAGGAATGGTACCGCGGTGGTAACTGCATTGGCACAGCGCTCGCCGGTAGCTACTTGCTGACCGGTGATCGGGTTGTAGCTGAAGCCTTGGCCGTCAATACACTTGGGCAGAAGTTGTGCCGAGAGCATTGTGGCGCCGAAGGCGAACATGGCCAAAAGCAGCGCCTGTATCAAAGACTTGTTCATAATTGCTGAAGGAAAATTTAGTGGCAGAAAGTTTTGTTTGTCCAATTAAAAGCCGGTTGGCTGCAAAAAGCGTGCAAAAATATGCGATTCGCCCGGCTTTCCGACTTGTGATGATCCATGACGCCGGCAGGTGTATTTTGGTTGTCTATTTTTGTGGGGATTTGCAGTTGAAGGCAGTCCTTTTTTTGTGAAAAATATTTTTTGTTTTAAAACAGGTCGTTTTTCAAACAATTGCCCGCTAATTTTGGCGCGTCAATCCAAATGACGGATCCATTTTTCCCGCAGGCGGACTACCGATAGCATCATGCAGCAGTACGACGAATTCGGTTTTGTGGAACCCGAAGCAGCGGCGCCCGAGCCGCACGTTCCGATGCGGGAACAATTTCCGCCGGCCGGGTCCGCCTACATGGGCGGGTACAGCGACGGCTGGGAGTATCGCAGCGTGTTCGCAGGCAGCACATTGGCCAATTCCTATTCCATGGTGCGGCAATTTCTTCAGGAAGAAGGATACGCCGATGTGCCGATCCCGACCACGGCAGATGAGCTGCGTTTATTCCGGCGTCCCCGCACAAAACAGTTGCAACTTTTTGGCGAGCAAGGGTACACACACAACCCGATCAAGATTCTGTTTCACAGTGATCCTAAAAAACGCAATGCGCTGATTTTGTGCGTGTACAACGAACAAGTGGAAGGCCACCTGTTGCGCTTTCACGGTGTGCTCCGTTGAGCATTTTGCACACATTAAATTTCTTTAAATGTACCGCCTTCAGCGCAGAACTGTTGGCCGGCATCGCCGCATGCGGTTATTTTCGATCCGGAAAAATAACCGCCCATGATACACCCGCGCCAAGTCCCCTTTCTTCGCCTCTTCTTGCCCTGGCTTGGGGGCATCGTTGCCGGATCCTGGCTGAACTATGAAGTTCCCGGAATCGAGTACGGACTTTTGTCCGGCATGTTTGCCCTGCTGTTTCTGGCGCCCCGGCAATACGCTTACCGGTTCCGGTGGGTGTACGGGTCGTGTGTGTTTGTCTTGCTTTTCGGAATGGGCTATTGGCATGTCCGGCAGCACGACGAACGGCGGCAACAAATGCATTTCAGCCACGGAAGCCAACATCTGTCCGTCTTCACCGGGATCGTGTACGACGCGCCATCCAAAAGAGCAAGAATCAAAGTCCCGCTACGCGTGGAGTCGGCAGGGCCAACAGCGGATTCCTTGCAGCCCTGCGCAGGAAATGTGTTGATTTTTCTTCCAGTGACGCCCGAGGCCGAAGCCCTGCGCTACGGTGACCGTCTGTGGGTACGGGTAGCAATACGGCCCACGGAGCTGCCCAAAAACCCGCATGTGTTTGACTACCGGCAATACCTGCATTACCAAAACATACACTATCAGGCATTTGTAAAAGACAGCGCCTTTGGCGTGCTATCCGGCGGACATGGTCAATGGCTCTGGCGGCTGGCGTTTTATTGGCGGGATGAGTTGCTCGAAGTGTTGCGGGCATATTTTCCCAACAGGGATGAGTATGCGGTTGCGTCGGCGTTGCTGGTCGGCTACAAGGGCGACCTGTCGGAGGAACTGCGCACCACTTACGCAGAAACCGGTTCGATGCACGCCCTGGCCGTGTCGGGCACCCATGTCGGGCTGATGTATGCGGCGTTTTTGTTTGTCTTGCGGCGTATCCCATGGCGGGGCAACACCCGCCGTTGGGGCGAAACCAGCCTGGTGCTGGTCGGTATCTGGGCTTTTACCCTGCTGACCGGAGCCACAGCCTCGGTGCTGCGGGCCTCCGTCATGTTTACCTGCTACCTGATGGGCAAAGCGCTGCGCCGCACGGCATCCATCTGGAACATCCTCGGTGCGTCGGCCTTCATTCTGCTGTGGTTGAATCCCTGGTTTCTGTTCGACGCCGGATTCCAGTTGTCCTATGCCGCTGTGGCGGGCATTGTCGCATTTTATCCCGTGTTCCGGCGGCTTGCGCCAAGTCCGCACAAATGGGCCGACGAATGCTGGAGCATCCTGCTCATCGGTGTGGCGGCGCAACTGGGCACCCTGCCGCTCTCGTTGTACTACTTCCACCAATTTCCCGTGTATTTCTGGCTTGCCGGTTGGGTGGTGGTCATCGGTGGGGCGGTGTTTTTGTGGAGCGGATCGGTGCTGGTACTGCTCAGTGCTACCTTTCCCGCACTCGCAGAATGGTTGGGCTGGTTGCTATACCACCTTCTGTGGGGCATGAACCGGGTTATCATGGGTATCCAGCAACTGCCGGGCAGCGTGATTTCCGGAATCTGGATTACTGTCTGGGAGGCCCTTTTGCTTTATCTGTTCATCAGCCTGTTTTTCGGAGCAATGCAATTTCGCCACGCGCGAATGCTTTTGGCTTCGCTGGCTATGCTGGTGCTGTTTGGCTTGTGCCGTCTGGAACGACAAATCCGGCAGTTCGGGCAGCGACAGGTCGTGATGTATCACCAAAATCGCCATTTTTTGTTGGATTTTTTCGACAATACCAGACACTACATCTGGGCCGATTCGTTGGCCGAACGGCAAGAACGATTCGCGGCGCAGGCCAACCGCTGGGCGCATGGAACCCGGGCCTCAATGCGCATTTCGGCCCTTCCCGATACGCCGTTCATAAGCCAAAACCTGTTGATAAATCCCCCTTTTTTGCAGTATCATAACCTGAAAATGGTTGTTTTGAGCGGAAACGAAGCCGTACTCTCCCCCACTACTTCCTTCGTTCCGGTGGATGTGCTTATCCTGAGCGAAAACATTAAAGTGCGCCTGAGCGATTGCCTCAAGCGGTTCCCCTGCCGACTCGTCGTGTTCGATGCGACCAACAGCCCATGGCGGATAGAGCGGTGGAAAGCCGAATGCCGGGAATCAGGTTTACCGTTCCATGATGTAAGGGCCAACGGTGCCTGGCAGATGCAGACGGAGCAAGCAAAAGCCCGGAAAAATTCTGATTATTAACAACTTAAACGATTTATAACCATGCTCAAACACCTGATCCGACAGTTCCATTTTTCCAAAACAGAACGTTACGGAGCCGCCGCACTACTGCTGTTGATCGGCTCCTCGTACATCGCGCCGGAAGTTTATCTGGTCTTTCACAAGCCGGAAAGCACCGACTTTTCGGAATTTGAAAGCCGGATCGCCAAATACCGGCAAGCAGATTTTGTCGCGAACGAGCACTCAAACGCCTCCGAGGGAACCACGCTGTTTTTCTTTGATCCGAACACGGCTCCTGCGGAAACCCTGTGCCGGCTGGGGGTGACCGAGCGGGTAGCGCATACCATTGTCCGGTATCGGGAACGCGGTGGTAAGTTTCGATCGGCGGACGATCTGGGAAAAATTTATACCCTGCCCAAGGAGGTATTCGAACGCCTCCGGCCATATGTGCGTATCGGGGGCAGCGGCGTTCCTGCACGCAACCGGCCTGTTGCCGATGCCGTTCCTTCGGAGCAATTTCCGTTTGATCCCAACACCGCATCGGAGCGTGATTTATTGCGCCTCGGTTTGCCCAAGGCGTTGGTGGTGCGCCTGTTGCGCTACCGCGAGAAAGGCGGGGTTTTCGTGGAAAAGACGGATTTCCGGAAACTGTACGGCCTGACGGATGCAGACTTCCAGCGCCTGGAACCCTACATTTCCATTATTCGTGCGGAAGCCGTGGTGCGCCCGGCAACGTATGCCGATGGGTACGGAAAAAAAGCCGCGCCGACAAGTCTGGATATCAATACCGCCACACCGGACGACTGGCAGCAGTTGCCGGGCATTGGCGCCGGGCGGGCGAATCAGATTGTGCGTTTCCGGGAAAAACTGGGAGGTTTCGTTCGGGTGGATCAGGTAGGCGAGACGTTCGGCATGCCCGACAGTGTTTTTCAGAACATCCGGGCTTACCTGCAACTGAACGAGTTGTCCATTCAAAAAATCAACCTGAATACCGCAACCGAAGAAATTCTGGATGCGCATCCGTACATCAGTTTCAAGCAGGCGAAAATGATTGTGGCATATCGCGAGCAACACGGCCAATATACTCGTGCGGAGGATATTCGCCGAATCGCGGCTTTTTCCGATTCGGAATGGCTGGCACGGGTGCTACCATACCTGATGGCACAGTAGGAGAAAGTGCGGGAGATTTTATTGCCGTTTCCGCTTGATGGTGCAGCCGATAGCGCGGGTGAAATCCGGATCGGGGCGTTCGTCACGGAGCAGAGCCTCTACGGCGCTTTCTACATACTTGCGTTTGACGGCTGCCGGCGTTTCCGGGTTGTCGTCAATGGCGCCGATGTACCGGACCACCAGGTTTTTGTCGAGCACGTATGCATGCGGTGTGCGATTGGCGCCAAACAGCGGGAAAACGGTTTGCTCGGCATCATGGAGGTATGCAAAGGGATAACGCTTGAGTTTTGCGCGTTTGACCATCTCCTCGAAACTATCTTCCTTGACGATATCGGAATCGTTCGGGTTGATAGCGATGACCGGGTATCCTTTTGAACTGAACTTGCGGTGCAGTTCAATGATGCGTTGTTCGTAAAGTTGCGCGTAGGGGCAGTGGTTGCAGGTGAAAACCAGGATGAAACCCCTGGCATCCGTGTAATCGGAAAAGGACACCATACGTCCGTCCACATTGCGCAGAGAGAAGTCTTCGGCTTTGTCTCCGACCACATAGTAGCTGGGTTCGTAGCCTGTACTACAGATCGAGAAAACGCCGACCAGAAAAAGCAGAACCGGGATGGGATGTTTCATAATTGACGGGAACAATAGGATGAAATAGGCTTGAAAAACTCGATTGTTGATTTTTGGCTCAAGTAGTTGTGTGTGTCGGACGTTTAGCGCGCTCCCTTGTCACACATCTTCGGTGTTTTTTGAACCTTGCTCACAAAATCAAGAACAAACGCCTTCAGGTCCTCATACGATTCAAACTGCTTCTCGGCTAATGCGCGTTGCTCACCGCATACTAACAGGGTTGCCGGAATTGATCCGCCCCAGTTTGGATGAACTTTTGGGATCCAGTTGTCAACCTCCGGGTCGGCAAGCAGGATAATTTCCTGTTTCGGGTTCCATTTGCTCAGAAAAGGCATGACGGCCGGCTCAATACGGCTTCTGAAATCAAGCGTGACCATCACCATCTCGAAATCCTCACCGGCATAGTTGCGGTAGAGCTCATCGAAGCAGGGGAGTTCTTCGATGCAGGGGCCGCACCAGGTTGCCCAGAAATTGATGACCAGAATGGATGAACCTGCTTGCTGGATACGCTCTTCGAGTTGAGAAAAACTGTCAAAAATTTTTAGTGTCTGCCCGGGAAGCAGACAAGGGAGCAGGAAAACCGGAAGAAGAGATAAGTAAATTTTCCGCATGGCAGGAAACACTAAAAATGCATCGTATTAAAAAAAGGCCATGCAAGAAACGAACACTTGCCGAAACAGCAAGTGGTTTTAACATTTTTTCCGACGAATTTTAGAGCCGGCACCTTTTTAAAAATACAAGTCCTTCGAACAAAACTATTCGAAGGACTCATATTCAAAATAAGTGCCAATTTTCTTTTACGCCGAAACGGTAGATTCCGGAAAGGCAATGGTTTGATCCACGAGAATGCGGCCACAGTGTTCGCATGCGATGATTTTTTTGTGCAGGCCGATTTCCAACTGCACTTGAGGCGGTACGTGGTTGAAACAACCGCCGCAGGAATTGCGCTCCACGGTGACGACTGCCAGACCATTGCGGTAAGTAGTGCGGGTTTTGTCGTAAGCTTTGAGCAGACGTTCTTCAATTCCGTCGCGTGCTTTGATACTCTTGTTGCGCAGCCGGGTTTCTTCGGCTTCTGTTTTTTCGATAATGCCCTGCAGTTCGACCTTTTTGGCATCCAGGTCTTTTTGTTTGGCCTCCTGCCGGGCTTCGGCTACGGCTAGGTTGTCTTTTTGTACTTCCAGTTTCGCTTTGGCGTCGCGCATTTTTTTCTCCGACAACTGGATGTCCAGGTTAGCCAGTTCGATTTCTTTTTGCAAGGCCTCGTATTCCCGGTTGTTTTTTACCTCATCGAGTTGCTTCTGGTATTTTTTGATGTTGTTTTCCGCCTCTTTGGCAACAGATTGAATCTGGGCAATCTCCTGCTCGGCTTCTTTTACCCCGCCGCGAAGTTTTTTGCAGCGGGTATCCAGCCCGGCAATTTCGTCTTCCAGATCGGCAACCTCCATAGGCAGTTCCCCCTTTAGAATTCCAATTTCATCCAGTTGGGAATCAACTTGTTGGAGAGTCCATAGTTTTTGTAGTTTCTCGGTAATGGATGCTTCTACTGTCATTGAGCGAATGAGTGATTGAGTGATTGAGTGATTGGCCCGGAGTATTCGGTAGCGGCGCAGGCTGGTTTTAATTCTGGTCTTTCCCCGAAAATCTCGAGCCGGGAGGGCACATTTTACAGGTAAAAAACCGGATTTGTGTGTACCTCCGTCAAATGGAGCGCAAAATTAGGGAATTTATCCCGTACAATGTCGTGTAAAAGTTCGATGGTAAACTGTTCGCTTTCAAAGTGTCCCACATCGGCTATGACGAGGCGTCCTTCTGCGTCAAAAAAATCGTGGTATTTGAAGTCGGCGGTAACGAACGCATCGGCGCCTGCCCGCAAGGCATCGGACAGCAAAAAACTCCCGCTGCCCCCGCACACGGCTACGCGGCGGACGGGTTTCCCTCGCAGAGCGGTATGGCGTACACAGCCGCTCCGGAGTGCAGTTTTGACGTGCCGCAAAAAATCATCCTCCGGCATGGGGGCTTCCAGTTCGCCTACAAGTCCGGCGCCGATTTCTGTCAGTCCGGGCTTCGGCGCCAGAATACGGGTGTCATGCAGACCTATTTTTTCAGCGATTTTCACATTCACGCCTTGCCGGTGTACATTGTCGAGATTGGTGTGAATAGCGTAAAGTGCGATGTCGTCCCGAATCGCCTGCATGACCGTTCGTTCGACATAGTTGGCGCCGTTCAGGCGTTTCAGGCCTCGGAAAACAATCGGGTGGTGCGCCACGATCAGGTTGCAGCCCTTGCGTTTGGCCTCAGCCACCACTGCCTCGGTGGAGTCGAGGCAGAACAGTACCCCGGAGACTTGCGTCGCCGGATCGCCGACAATCAGACCGGCATTGTCGTAAGGTTCCTGCAGATGTGGCGGCGCCACGGTTTCCAGTGTGGTTATGATGTCTTGAATTTGCATGGCTAATAAAAGTCACGATTGGGTTAAAATGTTCGGATGCTTAGAATTTGACCAGCTGCCCATGTAACTTTGCAGCCATTTTTCGGTCGAAATGCCGATACAAATCACCCCTGTAACCACTCTTCTTCTGATCTAAACACCACAGACATGGTATCCACTCTTCTTTTTCTTGGCAATCTTGGCGCTACCGAACTCACACTCATTTTTCTGGTTGTCTTGCTGATGTTCGGCGGCAACAAAATTCCGGAACTGATGCGCGGCTTGGGCAAAGGCATCCGCGAGTTCAACAACGCCAAAAATTCCGTGGAGGACGAAATCCGCCAGGGTATCCGCGAGGCGGACAAAAAGCCCATCGAGAAATAATTCTCAGAACGGAATATCCTCGTCGTTCATTCTTGAGGGCATAGTGATGGATGTGGCCGTAAACGGCCCGGTGAGGGGGTCGTGCAGCCCGGAAAATGCGGGGTCGTCAAGGTTGCCGAACTTGGCAAACTGGTCGGTGAACTTGAGTTTTACCGTGTCTATGGCGCCATGCCGGTTTTTGGAAATAATGAATTCGGCAACCCCCTTAAGAGGCATGCCCTGCTCGTCTTCCAGAATGCCGTAGTATTCCGGGCGGTAGATAAAGGAAACAATGTCTGCATCCTGCTCTATTGCGCCCGACTCACGTAAGTCACTCAACTGTGGTCGCTTGCTCCCGCCCCGCACCTCCACCGCCCGGCTGAGCTGCGACAGGGCGATGACCGGCACGCTCAACTCCTTGGCCATATTTTTCAGCGCGCGGGAGATGCCGGCAATTTCCTGTTCGCGGTTGGCATTTCGGTTGTTTTCAGAGGCGCCGGTCATCAGTTGCAGGTAGTCAATGATGACCAACTGGATGTCGTGCTGCATTTTCAGGCGGCGGCATTTGGCCCGGAGTTCGAAAATGTTGATGCCGGGGGTGTCGTCAATGAAAATGGGCACCTGAGACAGGCGCTCCACGGTGGTTTGCAATTGCTGCCACTCGTAGTCTTCCAGTTTGCCGTTGCGCATTTTGGAGCCGGCAATTTCGGATTCCATCGAAATGAGACGCTGCACGAGCTGCGTGCTGCCCATCTCCAGCGAAAACAGGGCGATGCCTTTACCGAAGTCGCGGGCGGCATTGAGCGCCATAGCCAGCACGCAGGAAGTTTTACCCATACCCGGGCGGGCAGCCAGAATGATGAGGTCGGAAGGTTGCCAGCCGGAGGTGATGCGATCCAGATCGGTGAAGCCGGTGGGCACACCGGTGAGGCCGTCGGCTTTTTTGGATAATTCCTCCACCTGTTTAAGCACCCGGCTGCTGAGTGTGCCCATGCTTTCGAACGTGCGGCTCAGGTTGTTTTGCGTGATGGCAAACAGACCTTTTTCTGCGTCGTCCAGCAGGGTGAATACGTCAGTAGTGTCTTCGTAGGCGTCCTTGATGGTGCGGGTGCTGACGTGGATCAGTTCACGCTGAATGTGTTTTTGAGCAATGATGCGGGCATGGTACTCGATATTGGCGGCGGATGCCACGCGGTTGGTCAGCTCTACGAGGTAGTAACTGCCGCCTACGCGGTCGAGGTCGCCGCTTTTGCGCAGTTCCTCCGTCACGGTCAGGATGTCCACCGGGTTGGAGCGCTCGAACAGGCGCAGTGCTGCGCGGTAGATGCACTGGTGTGCCTCGTGGTAAAAACTTTCAGGGCGCAGGATGTCCATCACCACCGGCAGCGCCTCGCGCTCCAGCATCAGTGCGCCCAATACGGCCTCTTCCAGAGGCAGTGCCTGAGGTTGTAATTTCCCGAACACATAATTGGACAAACCCTCGCCACCTCCCTTCGCATCCTTGCGTTGGGCGCTGCCTTTAGAGGAGTTGTTTCGTGCATCTTTATTTTCATTCCTGTCCGTCATGGCCTGCGCAGTAAAAAATGGAGACAAACGTACCTCGAAAACAGGGACATCGTGGATAAACAAACAATCCGTATCGCAGCAAATCTGTGGAAAACGGGGGTGTCGGATGTGGACAACTGTGAAAACATATCAAGTTATCCACACTGACCAACATTTTCGCACAAAGATCATCGGGTGTTTTCCGGTATGTTCGATCTGCTGTCGAGTTGTTAAAATTATGACTGGTAAGTGCTTATGATGTCGTACCTTTTTCCGGCAGAAAGACGTAACAACAACCCCGGGTTAAGCGCCGGTTATTTTTCCATGAAATGTTGACTGTGAAAAAAAAACTGGCCCGCATTTTTAGCCCCCAAAGTTAACAGGTTTTGTTTTGAAAAAAGTGTTTTCGTCTCGGCACTTAGAGGGAAAAATCATGGGCCATACCGGAAGTCCGGTATGGCCCATGTCATCGTCCTTTCCAGGAATCTGCGCGTAGAAGGAAAGCGATTGGCAAAAATCCGACAGCAGGTTAGCGCTGCTCGTTTTCCACATTATCACGGCGTTTTTGCGCTTGTTCCACCGTGCCGCGTTGCCGTTCGATGTCCACAAGTGTAGTTTCCTGGTCTTTCTGGTTTTGTACTAATTCTGCTTCGGCCTTCTTGATTTTTTCCTGGTAGTTGGCGATATCCTTGTGCAGGTTTTCGTTGTCGCGTTTCAGGCGTTTCAGCCGGTTGTCAAGGTCTTTCATTTTGTCCTCTTCGGCTTTCAGTTCCAGCGAAAGCGCGGCACGGCGCACCTCGTAGTAAAATTTGGTGAGCAACGCTTTGGTCTCTTCGGTGTGGGTAGCGTCGTCGTTGCGGTTGAGGAAGTAGGCGCCAATATCGAACCAGGCGGTGAGTTGGGTGCCGTCGCCTACTTTTTCCACGAGGGAATACAAGGTGAACTGCCCGGCGCTTACACTGATCGAATTACACTCGACAGCGGTTCTCTCGTCTTTTTTGCCTTTTTTCAGCTTGCTGTCGAAGTTTTCCTTGACAAAATCTGACCAAACATCCTCCACCACGCGCTTGTCGGTGTTGGTGAAACCAACAGCAAAACCCGGGCGGGTGCCGAATGACATGGATTTTTCAACCTCGCTGACGCGGTTGATCTGGGCGAAAATGTCGGAGGCGAAAAACAAACCACCGGCAAACAGGAATAAAACTGGAATACGCATACTTGTCTTTTTTGAGTGAACGAATGATGCCGAAAGGTACGGTTTTAGGCGGGAAACAAAACTAAGACGCAAGAATGACGGGAAGACACCACAGCGGCTGAAAATATCCGGCGGCGTCCGGTTTGGGCGCCACACGAACCGGCCATTCGTTTTTCCAACCAGCTGTTGTTTTTTTACGTTTTTTCTGACCTTTGGCCCTCCATTTTTCCCATGAATATCTGCGTGAACACAAGAAGCCGGATGCCGCAGCCGATCATCCACTAAATCAATCGTTTTTCATCAACTAATAAACAAATCTACATTATGGGTAAAGGAGATTTCAAATCCAAACGCGGCAAAATTCGCCGTGGTTCTCATGGCAACAACCGCCCCAAGCCGTCGAAAATGCGCGCGGCAGCCAGAAAGAAAAAAGCCTGAGGCAGCGATAAGCGACGAGTGTGTTACGAAACTCATCATTCATCGCTCATCACTAAAAAAACGCCAGTTGTTCCCCTTGGGGTAGTTGCCGGAACGATTTGCGGTGGTGCGGACTGAGTCCGTACTGCCGAATGGCTTCCCGGTGGGCAGCGGTAGGGTAGCCTTTGTTTGTTGGCCAGTCGTAGTGTGGGAACTGGTCGGCCAGTCGTTGCATTTCCTCATCCCGATG
This sequence comes from Saprospiraceae bacterium, assembly GCA_016787285.1. GTDB lineage: Bacteria > Bacteroidota > Bacteroidia > Chitinophagales > Saprospiraceae > M3007. The sequence goes on from JAEUUV010000177.1 coordinate 25,567, forward strand.
GGTTTTGGCCAGAATAGATGCCGCTGCGATAGCGGCATACTTCCCGTCGCCCTTCACGACACACAGGTGGGGAACGTCCCGGTACGAGCGGAAGCGATTGCCGTCCACGAGGATAAATTCCGGGCGAGTTGCCAATCCGTCAAGTGCCCGGTGCATGGCCAAAAACGAGGCGTGTAAAATATTAATCCGGTCAATTTCCTCCGGTTCGGCCCGGGCTACGGCCCAGGCGAGGGCATTTTGTTCAATTACTGCGCGCAAAGTCTCTCGTTGCGACTCGGTCATTTGTTTGGAGTCGTTCAGCAACGGATGGTAAAAATCCGGCGGCAGGATCACCGCCGCTGCATACACCGGGCCTGCCAGGCAGCCGCGCCCGGCTTCGTCGCAGCCGGCTTCGAGCCGGTCAGGTTGGTGGAAGGGTAGCAGGAAGTTGGCCATTGGCTGTTGGTTATTGGTCGTTGGCTCGCAAATGTATGCGCTGCGTGTGAACTCCCGGCACAGAACTACAGGTTCAGGAGCGCAATATTTTACCTTTGCCGGCTCAAAAAAATTTCAACAGCCATGCACGATATTACCCAACAAGGCTATGTCCGCACCGAAGTAGCGCCCAACGGCATTGCCACGATCACGTTTTTTCACCCCAACCACAACAGCCTGCCCAGTCGCCTGCTTCAAGGCCTGGTGGACGCGTTCGATGCCGCCGGCGCCGACCCGGCTGTGCGGGCGGTGGTACTGCGCAGTGCCGAGCACAAGACTTTTTGCGCAGGCGCCAGTTTCGACGAGCTCTCGGCCATCCGCGATTTCGAGACGGGACACGCCTTTTTTTCCGGTTTCGGCAATGTGCTGAACGCCATGCGCCGCTGCCCGAAAATCATTGTCGGGCGCATCCACGGCAAGGCGGTCGGCGGAGGCGTGGGCTTAGCCGCCGGCACCGATTACTGCATGGCGTCGCATTTCGCCTCTGTGCGGCTGAGCGAACTGGCCGTGGGTTTCGGGCCGTTCGTGATCGGCCCGGCGGTGGAGCGCAAGGTGGGCACAGCGGCATTCAGCCAAATGGCACTCAACCCAAACGAATGGCAAACCGCCGCCTGGGCCAAGGAAAAAGGCCTGTTTCAGGAAGTTTTCGACACCGTGGAGCAGCTCGACGCCTACCTCGAGCATTTCACCAAGCACCTCGCCGGCTGCCACCCGGAGGCACTGTCGGAATTGAAAAAAATCTTCTGGCAGGGCACCGAACACTGGGATACGTTGTTGCACGAACGGGCGGCGATCAGCGGGCGGCTGGCGTTGTCGGAGTTTACGAAAGGGGCAATTGAGACCTTCAAACGTAAGTGAGCGGCTTTTTTGCTTTAGAAAAACAATGTAGTTTTGTGCTCCATTGCAACACTTCTATTTTGAGTTGCCTTTAAAAAATTGAATCATGCAACGAACAAGCACGACATCTACGCCACTTAACGAGGTGCAACTCATGTTGCTGCGGCTGTTCAGTCGCCCTATGACTAAAAGCGATACGGAAGCCATCCGAAAGATGTTGTTGGACTATTACGAAACGCTGCTTCAACAGGAGGTTGACAAAGTCATGGAGGGAAAAGGCATCGTCCGGGAGGATTTTGACCGTTTGCTGAACGAAGATAAACGAAGCAGGTGAAAGCCGTCATTGACACTAATTGCCTGATTGCTTCTATCCCCCGGCGCAACCCCGAATACTGGCTGTACCAAGCATTTCGGGACGAGGCGTTTGAGTGGGTAATCAGCAACGAAATTCTGGCTGAATACGAAGAAAAACTAGCTGAGTTCTACTCGTTACAGACGGCTAATCTTGTCGCAAACATTCTGCTAACCGCGTCCAATGTGATTCTTGCTGAACCTTTTTTCAAATATGGCCTGATCCCTCAAGACCCTGACGACAACAAATTCTCGGATCTCGCTATAGCCTCAAACGTGGATTATTTGGTCACAAATGATCGGCATTTTCAAGTGCTCAAAACCATTGAGTTTCCCACAGTCTCTGTGGTATCACTTGCTGAATTTCAACAAATCCTGAAGTACTAAAGCACGGTTTGGCGGCAAGGGCAGTTTCCCTTCGTTGAACCGGATCTTTATCAATCATGTCTACAGCACTCCAGCCAACGACCATCTCCTTCCACGCCAAACCGCAGCCGAGTTTCAACAAAAACTTCGACCTGCTCATCCGCAACCTGCACGAGTGGCAGGACAACGGGTACGAGATTTTTATCTGCTCCGACAATCCCAAACAACTGACCCGCCTGCACGCCATTTTCAAGGAACTCAAGTCCAACATCAAATGGCACCCCGTGGAAACGGCCCTGTCCGCAGGATTCATTGACGAAGACCTGAAAATCGCCTGTTTCACCGATCACCAGATTTTCCAGCGTTTTCACGCCTACAAACTGCGCACAGGTTTCACCAAGGAGCAGGCGCTGAACGTGCGCCTCATCCGAGAACTCCAGCCCGGCGATTTCGTGACGCACATTGACCACGGCATCGGCAAATACTCGGGCCTGCAAAAAATCGAGATTGGCGGCCAGATGCAGGAAGCCGTGCGACTGGTGTACAAAAACAACGACATCCTGTACGTCAGCATCCACTCGCTGCACAAAATTTCCAAGTACATCGGCAAGGAGGGCGAGGCGCCGCAGCTGTCCAAAATCGGTTCCGACGCCTGGAAACAACTCAAGGCCCGCACCAAAAAGAAAATCAAGGACATCGCGGCGGAACTCATCAAGTTGTACGCCAAACGCCGCGCCGCGCCCGGTCACGCGTTCCCGCCCGACGGCTATCTGCAGAATGAACTGGAGGCCAGTTTCATGTACGAGGATACGCCCGACCAGATCAAATCCACGCAGGATGTGAAAACCGACATGGAAAAAGCCTACCCCATGGACCGCCTCATCTGCGGCGACGTGGGTTTCGGCAAAACCGAGGTGGCCATTCGCGCGGCGTTCAAGGCCGTGACCGACGGAAAACAGGCTGCGGTGCTCGTGCCCACCACCATCCTCGCCCTCCAGCACTGGAAAACCTTCGGCGACCGCCTCAAGGATTTCCCCGTGACGGTGGACTACGTGAACCGCTTCCGAAGCGCGAAGGAGAAAACCGAGATTTTCAAAAAATTGGCCGCCGGCCAAATTGACATCGTCATTGGCACGCACGCCCTGCTGAACAAGGAGGTCAAGTTCAAAGACCTCGGCCTGTTGGTGGTGGACGAGGAACAAAAATTCGGCGTGGCAGCCAAGGAAAAACTGCGTGCCCTGCAGGTGAACGTGGACACGCTCACACTCACCGCCACGCCCATCCCGCGTACGCTCCAGTTCAGCCTCATGGCCGCGCGCGACATGAGCATCCTGCGCACGCCGCCGCCCAACCGCCAGCCCATTCACACGGAAATCCGCGTGTTCGACGACGACCTCATCAAGGACGCGATTTACTACGAAATCCACCGCGGCGGGCAGGTCTTCTTCGTACACAACCGCGTGACCGACTTGCCCAAAATGGTCGAACTTCTGCGCCGCCTCTGCCCCGACGTGGACATCGCCCTCGCCCATGGCCAGATGGACGCCGACCACCTCGAAAAAGTGCTCGTGGAGTTCATTGACCGCAAGCACGACGTGCTCGTGTGCACCAACATCATCGAAACCGGCCTCGACATCCCCAACGCCAACACCATCCTCATCAACCGCGCCGACATGTTCGGCCTCAGCGACCTGCACCAGTTGCGCGGGCGTGTGGGCCGCTCCAATGTGAAGGCGTTTTGCTATCTCTTCGCGCCGCCTATGAGCGTGCTCACACCCGACGCCCGCAAGCGCCTGCGCACCATCGAGGAGTTCAGCGACCTCGGTTCCGGCTTTCAGGTGGCCATGCGCGACCTCGACATCCGCGGCGCGGGCAACCTGCTCGGCGGCGAGCAGTCGGGCTTCATCGCCGACATCGGCTACGAGACTTACCAAAAAATCCTCGACGAAGCCATTCAGGAACTCAAGGAAACGGATTTCAAAGACCTGTTCAAGGACGAACTGGCCCAAAAGGGCGCCTACGTGCGCGATGTGACCATCGAGACCGACTTGGAGATGCTGATCCCGGACGAGTATGTGTCCAACAGCGCCGAGCGCCTCAGCCTGTACACCCAACTCGACGAGATCACCGACGAGGCCGGTATTGAGGCATTTTCAAACATGCTGGAAGACCGTTTCGGCAAATTGCCCAAACAGGTCAACTTCCTGTTCGAGGCGCTGCGCCTGCGCTGGATGTGCAAAAAACTCGGTTTTGAGCGGCTCATCCTCAAGGGCGGCAAACTCCGCTGCTATTTCGTGAGCGATCCGCAGTCGTCGTTTTACGAAACCGCCCAATTCAACAAACTCATTCAGTTCGTAGGCGAAAAAGGCCGTATCATGGGCTTCCACCTCAAACAAACCAACAAGGAACTGATCTTCGTGCAGGACGAGGTGCGCGGGATGAAGCAGACGAAGGGGACGCTGGAGGTGCTGTTGGGGGTGGTGGGGTGAATCTTACCTAAACGTGCTTATTTTTGTGCCGTGAAAGTGCCCAACAACGAAATAGCCGAAATACCTCGTGGCAAAATCAATTTATATTTGCTCAACCTCGATCACGTTGATGGAAGATCGAAGGCGAATTTTTTCATTCAGGTTGGCTACGACGAGAATTCATTGGCAGATACCTTGTTGGCACACGTCAGAGAATACGATTTCGTTGAGTCGGAAAACAACGAACACGGAACAAAATATACCGTGGATGGGATCGTCGAATGCCCTTCGGGCTTTTCATTCAATCTTCGTAGTGTATGGATAATCCGATTGGAAAACGCTGTTCCGACATTGATAACTGCTTATCCTTCAAAAAGATGAACAAAATAAAACTTTACGACCGCATTGTGCTTGCATCAGACTTGCCGGACTCCAGTTTCAAAGCAGGAGATGTGGGCACCATCGTGGAAATCTACGGCGAGGGAAACGCTTTCGAAGTCGAGTTTTTTGCTTTGGATGGGAGTACGCTTGCGGTCAAGACCGTGCCGGGTGCTTTGGTAAAACCTGTTTCTTCCAGCATGATGCTGCATATTCGGGAGTTGGCAGCGTAGAGGAATCTGCATCCCGGAAAAACTGGGATACCGAGTGCCAGAAGTTCAAAGCCGGTGCTGAGGAAGGGAGGAAGTTAGCCCGTGACCTTATGAAAAACATTCGAAGAGTGAACCAAGTATCTTAAGTAGCTGTGCTACCCAGTTCAACAAGATCATCCAGTTCGTGGGCGAAAAAGGCCGCATCATGGGCTTCCACCTCAAGCAGACGAACAAGGAACTGATCTTTGTGCAGGACGAGGTGCGCGGGATGAAGCAGACGAAAGGGACGCTGGAGGTGCTGTTGGGGGTGGTGGGCTTCAAATCTGCACTTTACTGCAAAAAAGATACTTTTTACTCTAAATATCTACGACATGACAACCCAACCGGTCACCTCCTCTACATCTGGGCAATTGATTCATCAGGCGAGCAACTGCGCCCTACCGAATTTGAGCAGTTGTTGTTGAGCATTTGGGCACTTAATGCCTGCAGGAAATTCAAGGGGTTGCTACAAGAAGAGTCCTTGATGCTGAAAAAAATCAACAGAGAGTTTCTTGCAAAAAAATGGAACGATTCCTCCTGCTGGATGAAAAACGACAGCATGAAACCTTGACATAAGACGAACACCGGGAACGGCTGTCTTTGGTATGCCAATTGGGAAAATACGATGCTGAAAAATTACAGTTGGTGGGACACCTGGCCTTGCTCCGGAACGTCCCTTTTGATGTATTGCTGAACCAACTTGGCCTTTGCCCGAACCGCCGTGCCTAATTCCGCCCTCCCCTTGCCGGCGAAGTTAAGGGAAGGATAGAGACGGTTTGCACATCTTCTACACAGGTAAAAAAATATCCATCTGTTTCGACCTAAAACGAAACTTGGGAAATACCTTTGTCTGATTTTTTCACAAAACAATCCTTTGCCATGAAGAAAAATATCTACCTCGCGCTTATCTTTTGCCTCTTTACCCTGATTAACCTAACCAATTCAAGTTGCGAATGCGAAGACGTGCAGGTGGCGGCAGATTTGGCCGTAACTGCCGTCGAAGTGAGTAAAGAAGATGTACCTGTTAACGAATCGGTTGACTTGATTTCATCTATCCTTAATCTCCTAGGCGCCGATTGTGAAATTGCAGATGAGGCTGAAGATTTTTACAACGACTACGAAGTTTGGTATAAAGCAACACCTACTGATGGGTTCAAATTTGTAAACAGTCTGCCTGCCGGAGATCGCCAGTTCATCAATAAATTAGTTGCAGGAGATGATATGCCCTTCAATTTGGGCATGAGCTTTGATCAACCCGGATACTACCTTATAAGATGCAAGACAGATATCTTAGAAGTTGTGGATGAACGTTCAGAAACCAACAATTCAAAAGATTCCAAAAATGTGAGTACCCGGAGCGCCGGTACGCAAGAGTCAGGTATCATTCGGGTGTATGTGGACGAAAATACCGACATGGAACGCCTGGCAGAGAGCATACGGCTTAACCGATATTTTACGGTAACAAAATAGGTTTATCCTTAAAAAACTACCACTATGAAATTCCGCACATATATATCCGTACTTCTTACGGGTGCTTTTCTGCTTTTTTACTCTTGCGATCTATTTAAGAAAAAAGACGAAGAAGTACCAGGATGTACAGATCCATTATCAGACGATTATAATCCTGCTGCAACCGTTGATGACGGCTCTTGCACTTATTCGATAGGCAATTTTGCCCCAGAGGGGAAGTATTCCAATACCTCCGGGAATAATCCAAGCACACAGATAACCCAAATCCCTGCGTTGACCTATCAAGGGATTCAGAGTAAGATCGTCAACAACAGAGCCTGCATTGAAGTGCTTGGAGTTCAGATTACTGATAATGGAGTCCATCACGAAATTACCCATTTAGAAATGCAAGAAAAACGAAATGGAGAGTACACTAAAGATGCATCATTTGAGTCTTATTTTACTGAAACAACACGAGTAGGAATTGTGTTGTTGCTCCAACAAAGCATCCGTAGCGATATATCTTCGGCTGGCGACGAAGCCAAATACTCCACCCTGAAAAGTTATGCGCAGGATGTGGTCAGCAATCTTAAGGCCAAAGCTGACAATGCAAAGGCCTCAAACTCGAATTCCAGGCAGGACTATTATATCTCCATCGTAGGCTACGGTAGCAAGGACAGTATATCGGTCGCGGCATTTCCAGGAACGCCGCTCAATACCACTACTCAAACGACCATCAACCAGTATATTTCCAATTTGCCGCGCAAGGCGAACCAATTTGCTGCCCTCGGTCAAGCGCTTCAATACGCTGTAAATCAATTTTCTACTCTCTCCGTGCCGGTTGACTACCGTTGCATTCTCATCATCGGCGACGGCAAGGAAAACGACTCGGATGGCCAACTCACCCCAGCAATTGACGCGCTCAAGGCAAGCAATGTGGACGGCGTGTACTGCATTGGCGTGCTGGAATCCAACTATTCAACTCTGCAAGGCGGCGGTGAACAAAATTTTATTGACCTGTCCAAAGTGGTTGAAGATGGCATGCACAGAAATGCAAAAATCGTAGAGGAAACCAAGCCGGTGTTCAACAAGCTGTACAACAACATCCCGAACACCTACAACCTCAAGTACGAGCGTTCTCCCCAATCCACCACCGGGCAGATTGATATCCGATGGGTACTAACAACCAAAAAGAAACAATAGATTACTTCGGGGCGATGACCGACAATCGTCGCCCCGATTTTCATTTGGGATTGAAAAATATACATTGGCCATTGTGCATTTTCGGCAATACCGGTAAACTCCCCCATCTTTGCCGGCAACAAAAACATTGCCGCACGATGAAACACGTCCTGCTCCTGTTCCTCACTTTTCTGCTGCCGATTGCGCCCGCGCCCGCCCAAAAACCCGTCACACTCGACGATTGCTTCGTGTATTTCCGGTTCTACGCGCAGTCGGCAGACAAATTTCACTTTGCCCCCAACAGCAATCACTACCTCCGGCAGGACGAAAACGGCAACCTCGTGGAACACGACCTCGGCACGGGCCTCGTGTCGCGCACACTCGTGCGTGCCGAAGACCTGCGCGAGGTGGGCGCCTGGGACGATTTTGCATTCAGTAACGACCTCTCCCGCGTGCTGCTGCGCACCAATACCAAACCGGTGTATCGCCACTCCGTGCTGGCCGACTACTGGATTTTTGATCGCAACAGCCGCAAAACCACGCGCCTGAACGAAAACGGACCGGTGCAGTACGCGACCTTCTCCGAAGCCGGCGACAAAATCGCATTCGTGGCCGGCAATAACCTGTTTTACAAAAACCTCGCTTCCGGCGCCACGGTGCAGGTAACTTCCGACGGCAAACAAAACGCGATCATCAACGGCATTCCCGACTGGGTGTACGAGGAGGAATTCAGCCCCGTGGACGGAGCCGGCATGGTGGCTACCGCCTGGAGTCCCGACGGCACTAAACTGGCATTCATTCGCTTCGACGAGCGCGCCGTGCCCGAATTTCCGATCATCTGGTACACCGGCGACGCGTATCCCGAACGCACCAAATTCAAGTACCCAAAAGTAGGCGCGCCCAATTCCCGCGTGGGCGTACACGTGTACGACCTGAGCACGGGACAAACCACACAGGCTCTGCCCGGCACCGAAAATCAGGACATCTACCTGCCGCGCATCTACTGGACGCCCGACAACCAACTCTGCATCTACATGCTCAACCGCGAGCAAAACAACCTTTCTCTTGTGCTGTACGACCCGGTACAGCACAATTCCGGTATGCTGCTCGACGAAATGGACGCCGCCTACGTAGACCTGGAAGTGTGCGATAACCTCGTGTTTCTGCCCAATAACTCGGCATTCCTCTGGATGAGCGAGCGTGACGGCCATACCCATCTGTACCTGCTGCCGCGTCACCCGGCGGCTGCCGTAGCGGTGCGCCAACTAACACAGGGCGATTTTGACGTGACCAAATTTTACGGTATAGACCCCGCTTCCGGCCGGTTTTACTACCAAACCGCCACCCCGACTCCGATGGACAGGCAGGTGTGGGAAGGCTCCCTGAACGGCGCACCACCCCGCTTGCTTACGCCCGAACAAGGCATGCACGAAGCGACATTTTCGCCCACGTTCGAGTTTTTTGTGCATCGGCAGTCCACACTCAACAGCCCTCCTGTAGCCGATCTGTGCACCAGTTCCGGCGAGGCATTGCGGCCTTTGCTGCGCAACGAACGTGTGGAGCGAACCTGCAAGGAGTACGGCTTTGCACCTGTAGAGTTTTTTACCGTGAAAGCCGGCGACGACACCACTGCGCTGAACGGCTGGATGCTGAAACCCGCCAACTTTGATCCGCAAAAAAAGTACCCGGTGTTGTTCGACGTGTACGGCGGCCCGGGTTCCCAAACTGTGAAGAACGAGTACGACGGCTACCTCGGCCCCTGGCGGCAGATGCTGGCGCAAAAAGGCTACATCGTGGTGAGCGTGGACAACCGGGGCACGGGCGCACGGGGCCGCGCATTCAAAAAATGCACCCAGCTCCAGTTGGGCCGATACGAAACCGAAGACCAGATTGCCGCCGCCCGCCAACTGGCCGCCATGCCGTTTGTAGACCCGGGCCGCATCGGCATCTGGGGCTGGAGTTTCGGCGGCTACCTGAGTAGTTCCTGCGTACTCAAGGGCAACGACGTGTTCAAAATGGCTATGGCCGTGGCGCCCGTCACCAACTGGAAATGGTACGACTCGGCCTACACCGAGCGCTTCATGCACACGACTGCCGACAACAGCGCGGGTTATGAGGAAAATTCGCCCATCAATTTTGTGAAACAACTGCGCGGCGACAACTACCTCATTTGCCACGGCACCGCCGACGACAACGTACACTGGCAACAAACCACCGAAATGGTGCGTGCCCTTGTGCAGGCAAACAAGCAGTTCGAAACGCATTTTTACCCCAACCGAAACCACGGCATCTACGGCGAAAACGCCACACGGCACCTGTTTTCCAAACTGACGGCTTTCGTACTGGAGAAACTCTGATTGGTTTTTACTGTGGAGGCGCCGTCGTTTTTTTTCACCGCGGAGACGCAAAGACGCGGAGGCTGAAACACGGAGATTTTTTTCACCTCCGCGTCTATGCGGTGAAAACACCAAGCAGCACTAAGTCCCTCGAACCGATCTTGCACCTGCACCAACCACCGATTTTTATGCGCAAAAACTTCTTACTCGGGCTTTTCCTCTTGTTTGCCGGTATGTCTTCGGCACAGAAAGACTTCGGTATGCTCATGCTCGGCATCGAGCCGTCGTTCGATGTAGCCCAGTACACCAAGGGCTTGAAGCCGGGCATGATCCCGACATTTGTGGTGGAAGGCGCTCTTGATCGCTTCTCGATCGGCGTCGGCATCGGCCATGAATTTTACGGCGAGTACGAGTACTACACCTGGACGGGCGAGATTATCAACCGCGTGGAGGACGGCAACATTGTGCCGCACTATGTGTCTACCCTGCGCGCATTTCGTCCGGCATACTGGACGGTGCCCGTCCGGCTCCAGTACCGGGTGCACCGCTGCGAGTGTGTGTTTTTGCACGCGGGCATGACGTTCGATTTTTTCAACGACAGCCCGGCAGAGCGCATCGCGTTCGAGGGCGCTCTGCTGCGTCAGGCGCCGCTCACGGAGGTGCGCCGCGACCAGTTGTTCCGGCGACAAACTAAAAGTTATGATTTCGGTGTGGGTTTCAACCTGTACTCCACTGATGTATTCCGCATCACGGCGCGGCCCAGTTACGTGATCCACGAAAACCCGGAAATTTACACCGAGGGGCCGGACAAGATCACCACGTTTCGCATTACGTTCGGGTTTCAGGTCGGGTTTTTCCGATGAGATTTATTTCCCGATTAAAAACACTGCCGGCGCCTTTTCCAAAACCTTTGCTCCCATCTGCTTCCACATTCGCACCGGCAGGCTACGCACCTGCTCTGCCGCTCCCGTCAGGTCTTGCGCCACACCGAAAACCGTGTCGGGCTGGAGGGTTTCCAGCGCTACTTGCAGCACCATTTGTGAGCGGTATGGGGTTTCGATAAACAGTTGGGTCTGGTCGTGCTGGCGGGCGAGTTGCTCCAGGCGGCGCAGGTCGCGGGCCAGTTCGGGGCGCTTGGGCGAGAGGTAGCCGTGAAACGCAAAGCGCTGCCCGTTCATGCCTGATGCCATCAGCGCCAACAGCAACGACGACGGCCCCACCAACGGCACCACCCGCACGCCCTGCCGATGCGCCAGCGCCACAATGCCTGCGCCGGGGTCGGCCACGCCGGGGCAGCCGGCTTCCGACAGCAGCCCCACATCTTTGCCCACACGCACGGCGTCGAGGAAAACCCGTTCGGCATCGGAGGGCGCCCCTTCGCGTTCGGGCAGTTCTTCAAAAATCATCTCCTGGATCGGTCGCGGCGGGTGCAGGCTTTTGATGAAATGCCGCGCCGTTTTGGCCCGCTCCACCAGAAACACCTCCAGCCCTCGCGCAATTTCCTGCGCATAAGGCGGCACGGTATGCAGGGCATTTTCGGCAATGGGCACAGGAATGAGGAAAAGGTTCAACAGTTTTGAGTTGTGAGTTGTGAGTTGTTGCGGAAAAATCGCGGACAAAGGTATTGATTCCCGAAGGAGGTGGCACGTTTACCCTGCCCCAACCCGACAACTCAAAACTCAAAACTCAAAACTCAAAACTACTCAGTCCCCCCAGCCCGGTTCGTCATCCGAGGGCTTGGGTTTCTTGCGCATGATGCCAAATTCGATTTCTTTCTGGCAGGAGCCGCAAATGCCGTACAGGTTGAGCGAGTGGTGGGTGATTTGAAAGTTCAGCAGTTCCCCCACCATGTCCTTGATTTGCTGAACGCGCGGGTCGCAAAATTCCACCACGCGCCCGCAGTTGGCGCAGATGGCGTGGTCGTGTTGCTTGTAGCCGTACGATTTTTCATATTGGGCGAGGTTTTTTCCAAACTGGTGTTTTTTCACCAGATCGCAGGTCGTGAGCAGGTCCAGCGTGTTGTACACCGTGGCCCGGCTGACGCGGTAGTTCCTGTTTTTCATGTGGATGTACAGGGCTTCGGCGTCGAAGTGGTCGCTGCGTTTGTAAATTTCCTCCAGTATGGCAAAACGCTCCGGTGTCTTGCGAAGCCCGCTTTTTTCTAAATGGGCGGCAAAGATGCCGAGAACTTCCTTGATGATATGCTGATCGTCGCGCTGAATGGACATGGCTTGATTTAATCGTGCAAAAGTAACACGCAAAGCAGGATTTGGTTAGAAAGGTTGAAGGGTTTCTGGTTGGAGAGTTTCTGGTTGGCTGCCTGTACCTTTGCCTGACAACTTTCAATTATGCGATCATTTGCTCATTACACCGCTTTGCACGGTCTCCGTTTTTGCGCACTGTTTTTCCTTGCCGCATTTTTTTCCTGCCAAAATCCGGCGCCCGTGCCAGAAACCGGCACAGGCGACAACTCCGGTGCAGCCGCCGGACAGCCGGACAAACCCCGTAAAACCATTGTGTTTTTCGGAAACAGCCTTACGGCAGCCTACCAGTTGGCGCCGGAAAAGGGATTTCCGGCCCTGATTCAGCAAAAAATTGACAGCCTTGGCCTGCCCTACCGCTGCGTAAATGCCGGAAACAGCGGCGAAACCACTGCCGGCGGGAAAAACCGCGTGGACTGGATTCTCAGCCAACCTGTAGATGTATTCGTGCTCGAACTGGGTGGCAATGACGCCCTGCGCGGCCTGCCGCTGGACGATTCGAAAAAGAATCTTCAGGAAATCATCAACCGGGTGAAAGCCAAATACCCCGACTGCAAGATCGTGCTGGCCGGTATGCTGGCGCCGCCCAATCTTGGGCCGGTGTACACCCGTGATTTTGCGACCATGTACCCCGATCTGGCAAAGACCAATGGCGCAGCGCTGATTCCCTTCCTCCTGGAAAATGTGGGCGGTGAGCCGGAACTCAACCTCTCCGACGGCATTCACCCCAACGAGGCGGGGCATCGCATTGTGGCGGAAACGGTGTGGCGGGTGTTGCGGCCGTTGTTATGAATCGCTCGATTTTTTCCGACGTTTCTTTTGCGGGATTTCAAAGGGAATATTCCAGAACAAATCCCTAATTGGAATCTTCAGGCCGAGCGATGCGAGTTCTGCTTCGGCCTCCAGGCCCTGGGCGGCTTCGTTGATGAACCATTTGCCGTTTTGTTTCACGAAAGTCTCCACGCGAGGCTCGTTTTGGGACACCAACACGTATTCCTCCAGAGAAGCCAGCGAACGGTACAGGGCAAATTTTTCGCCCCGGTCGTATGATTCCGTACTGTCGGACAAAACCTCTACCACAAGGGAAGGATTCAGAAGTACGCCGACAGGATGCTCAACGGAAAAACGGGCTTTGCCCGTAACTACTGCAGCATCGGGCATCACCGCCCGGTTGAATGCCGGCAGGTAAATGCGGATGTCGCTGTTGAAGACCAAGTGGGTCTTTCCTGATTTTCGAAGTTGGTTATTTAAAGCAGTGACAAGGTTTGCTTTAATCAAACTGTGTTGAGGTGTTCCGCCAGGCATTTGGATCAAATTTCCGTTATCGAATTCATGGTTGACCAATGCGGTTTCCTCCAGTTCGAGGTACTCCTCGATGGTGTATTGCCGCATGTGTGCTTTGTCTTTTTGAGGCTGCACACCGGGTGCAGCAGCCGTCAGTCCGCTCATAAATCGGTGAATTTTTGCGCAAGTTAAATCAATTCCGCATTCCCAAAGCCCGGAGTCTTGAAAACCATGGGTAAAAAACAGCGGCAGCAAAGACGCTCGTCCCCACTGCCGCTGCTTATCAGTTCCTCACTCGCTAATCAATGGTGCTCCTCGTCTTTCGCATGCGCGGCGTACTCGGCCACGAGTTTGGCCTGGATATCCGGCGGCACGGCAGCGTAGTCGGCAAAGGAGATGTTGAACTTGGCCTTACCTTGTGTAAGTGCGCGGAGGGTGGATGAGTAGCGGTGCAGTTCCTTGAGCGGCACGCGGGCACGGATGACCTGGTAGTGGCCCTCGGAGTCCATGCCCATGATAATGGCGCGGCGGGTTTGCAGGTCGCCCATGACGTTGCCCATGAACTCGGAGTCGCACATGACCTCAAGATTATAGATCGGCTCGAGGATTTGTGGCGCCGACATCGGGAAGGCTTCCTTGAACGCCATGGTGGAGGCGATCTGGAAAGCCATGTCGTTAGAGTCTACCGGGTGCATTTTGCCGTCGTAGATACTGACGCGAATGTCGCGGCAATACGATCCAGTGAGCGGGCCTTCCTCCATTTTGGACATGATGCCTTTTTTGATGGCGTTGACAAAACGCGCATCAATGGAGCCGCCCACGATAGCCCAACAGAAGGAGAACTTGCCGCCCCACTTGAGGTCTTCCACCTCGATATTTTTTACAGTGAGTTCGTGCGGGGCGGGCATACCCTCGTAGTAGGGTTCGATGCGCATGTGTACCTCGGCAAACTGCCCGGCGCCGCCCGACTGCTTCTTGTGGCGGTAGGGATGGTTGGCCTCTTTGGTAATCGTTTCGCGGTACGGGATGCGCGGTTCTTCGTATTCGAGGTGTACGCCGAAGTTTTGCTCCGCCTTGGTGCGCACGATTTCGAGGTGCAACTCGCCCTGTCCCTGCACGATAGTCTGCTTGAGCTCGATGCTTTGCTCCATGAGCAAGGTGGGGTCTTCCTCCTGGATGGAGTGCAGGGCGTGGGCCATTTTTTCCACTTCTGCCTTGCTGGGCGGCACCACCGCCATACGGATACGCGGGGAGGGGAAATGGATGCGCTCGATTTTGATGTCGGAACCTTTCGGATTCAGCGTCTGGTTGGTATGCGAGTTTTTGAGTTTGACCGTGCAGCCGATGTCGCCGGCCTGAAGTTCCGGTACCTGCTCGCGGTTTTTACCCTCGCATTCGAACAGGGCGGTAAAACGCTCCGCTGTGCTGTTGTCGGAATTGGTGAGTTCGTCGCCGGTTTTCAGCGTACCGGAATACACTTTGAAGTAGGACACGTTGCCCACCTTGGGCTCATTTACTGTTTTGAAAATAAAGACACAAGGGCGCGCCTTGGGATCGCAGGGTTTGGAGCCGCCGCCTTCGAGGCTTGCTGCGGGTCGGTCGGCTGGACTGGGGCAGATATCGTGGATGAAGCCCATGATACGGCCCGAACCCATGTCATTGAGTCCGGAGGCACAGAAGACGGGGAAAAACTGGTGGTGTGCAAGTCCGATACGCAGGCCGGATGCGAGTTCTTCCTCGTCGAGCGTGCCGTTTTCAAAATACTTCTCCATAAGTGCCTCGTCGTTTTCGGCGGCAGCCTCCACAAGGGCATTGTGCATGGCATCGGCACGCGATTTGTGCTCGGCGGGAATGTCTTTTTTCTCGGGTTTTCCGCCACCGGCGGGGAACACGTACATGACCATGCGCAGGGCATCCACGATCGCGTTAAAGCCCGGCCCCTGGTTTACCGGAAACTGGATGGGCAGCACGCGGTTGCCGAAGCGGGACTTGGCCTGTTCGAGTGTGCGCTCGAAATCGGCTTTTTCGTGGTCAAGTTGGTTGATGACGAACAGCGAAGGCGTTTCGTACTTGTCCACGTATTCCCAGATCAGTTCGGTGCCTACTTCTACGCCGCTGCGGGCGTTGAGCATAACCACTGCGGTGTCGGCTACTTTGAGTGCAGTGATGACTTCGCCCACAAAATCATCAAGGCCGGGCGTGTCGAGGATGTTGATTTTGGCGTCTTTCCAGGTGCAGTGCAGCACGCTGGCGAAGAGGGAGTGGCCGCGCTGCTGTTCCAGCGGGGTGTAATCGCTTTGGGTGTTGCCGTCGCCGACGGAGCCGCGACGGCTGATCGCTTTGCCCTCGTAAAGCATGGTTTCGGCAAAGGTGGTCTTGCCGCAGCCGGAGTGGCCGACGAGCACCACGTTGCGGATTTTACTGGTATCATAGGTTGCCATAGGCGAGGAATTGAGTTGGTGAAATTTTGCGCGGTTAAAGTAGGTCGGTTTGTTGAACCGGAAAAAGTTTGCAGGGAATAATTCAGACAGCCCTTGAAATTTTGTTACTCCACGAATCCGAACCGCCCTCTGTCCGGCATCATCCGGCAGTATCGTCCGGCACGATTACAGCAAAAAAACAACGACTCGTTTTACATTTGTCGCGTCCTTACTTGCTTTTCCATGCGCCTCTCCATCATTCAAACTGCTCTCCACTGGGAAAACCCCGATGCCAACCGGGCCATGCTGGCCGGCATACTTGCGCCCCTGACAGGGCAAACAGATCTGGTCGTGTTGCCCGAGATGTTTACCACAGGTTTTTCCATGAATGCCGCGGCACTTGCCGAGGAAATGAATGGCCCGACGGTCCGCTGGATGCACGGCCAAGCCGCCAAACTCGGCGCCGCCATCGCCGGAAGTTTTATTTGCCGCGACGGCGACCGGAACTTCAACCGGCTCGTTTTTATGCGCCCCGACAGCAGTTTGCAGCACTACGACAAGCGCCACCTGTTCGGCCTTGCCGGCGAACACAAGACGTATTCGCCCGGCAGGGAGCGGCTCCTTATCGAATGGATGGGTTGGCGAATATGCCCGTTGATTTGTTACGACCTGCGTTTCCCGGTATGGAGCCGGCAACGGCAGGCCGACCCGTACGACCTGCTGCTGTACGTGGCCAACTGGCCTTCCCGCCGCGGGCACCACTGGCGCAGCCTGCTGCCTGCTCGTGCCATCGAAAATCAGTGCTATGTGGCCGCAGTCAACATTACAGGCGCCGACGGAAACGGGCACGAGTACCAGGGCGACTCCGGCGTGTGGGATTATTCCGGCCAATGCCTCTGCCAAATCAGCGGCCAGACGGGGGTGTTTACGGCTACACTCCGGTTGGAGGACATGCAGGCATACCGGCGGCAGTTGCCGTTTCTGGAGGATGCGGATGGGTTTGAAATGAAGTAGTGTTAAAGAGATTTTTTCCCGGGAACAGACACAATTCCCACATTTTGTTACCTTTGCCACGCTCCCGCCAGGAAGCACGGGTATTTTTTACCCGTTTTTTTAATCCAAAACAATCTTTCACACCCGGGGCACTTTCCTCCTTGAGCCATCAAAAAACCATTGGTGCCTGCCCCGTGAAAAATGCCGTTTCTATTGTATGAGCGACCCTTCCAGTAGTTGCCTCCCCAAATTGCGCCGTTTTGTACTTGTCCCCCTTTCCATTCTGATCCTGACCCTCGGGAGCGCCTTTCGCCCCAGTAGATCCATGAGTCTGGAGATGCTGCAATTGCGCGCCGAGATCGTTGATTTCGCGCAGGATTTTGTAGGTACCCGATACCGCTATGCCGGCAGAAGCCCGGAAACAGGTTTCGATTGCTCGGGTTTCACAAGTTTTATTTTGCAAAAATTTGATGCTGCGGTATCCAGCAGTTCCAGCACTCAATCGCTGCAAGGCGCCAAAGTTCCCCTCAAGGAAGTGATGCCGGGCGATTTGCTGTTTTTCAAACACCGCCGGGGCCGTGGTATCCAGCATGTAGCTATGGTAGTGGAAAACACACCGGGCGGCATCATCTGCGTACACAGCACCTGCACCCGCGGTGTTGTGGTGGAAAACGTGAGTACCTCGGCTTATTGGCGCCCGCGCATCCTGTTTGCCCGCGACGTGCTGGGGCAGCACAGACAGTTTTGAGGATTGAGTTTTGAGTTGCCGGAGGCAAGCATTGTATTGAATAAAAATACCTGAATACAATACACCACATTTGCTACTTGGCAAAACGAAAAGTGCAACGGCTGCCGGCCTGATGACGGCAGCCGTTTTTTTTGTGCAGGCAAGAAATTGCGGACTAACGCGTTTAGGAAAATCACTATTTAATACCGTCCATGATCCGAAACCGCCTCGCACTCCCGGTTACCGCTTGTATTTTGCTTACCCTGCTTTTATCGGGTTGTTCCACCTCAAAAAAAACGATCACCAAACCACCCGCCGACACCACCGACATGAAGGAACGCCGGTTCCGGCAGGAGGTCGTGCGGTATGCCTTGCAGTGGATCGGCACCTCGTACAAATACGCCGGCACCGAACCGCGTACCGGATTCGACTGCTCGGGGTTCACGCGCTACGTGTTCAAGCAGTTCAATATTTCCGTATCGCCGGCCTCATCGGCACAATCGAAAGAGGGTACATCCGTGAACCTAAACGCCGTACAACCCGGCGACATTCTGGTTTTCGGGAAAAGCCCGGGCAATATCCAGCATGTAGCCTTGGTGGTGGAGCGTACCCGTTCGGGCATTGTCGTGGTACACAGCACTACCAGCCGGGGCGTGATTCGGGAAAACGTA
>JAEUUV010000188.1 GCA_016787285.1 Saprospiraceae bacterium
CCTTGTTCCACCCATTTGGCGAACAGGAGCAACAGAATGGCGCCGGTGAAGACAAACGCCAGTTTGATTTTATTGCGGGTGCCGACCGTCCATTTTGATACTTCCATAGGACAACAAATTTTGCTTCGTTGGCCCTTGACTGTTGGCCACGTCGCGGTGAACAATTGGCATCATGCACCCGGGCACGCCTTTCCGGGTCAGAGCGTTTCCTCGTGCCCCAATTCCGGTATTTCCACCTGGGCAAAACCGTTCTGGTTAAGAAAGTCCCGCCATTTTTCCTGCCGATCCATCGTGCCGTGTACGAGCCACAGTTTTTTGAGGGATTTCTGCTGATTTCGCAAAAAATCGAGCATTTCCTGCCGGTCGCCGTGGGCGGAAAATGAGTCCATGATCTCGACGTCGGCCAGAACCTGTTTGTTTTGCCCAAAAAGATACAGGCTTTTGGCGCCTTCGCGCAACTTGCCCCCCGGCGTATCCGGCGAGCAGTAGCCCACCATCAGGAAGGTGTTGCGTTTGCTTTCCATGTTGTTGAACAGGTGGTGTTTGACCCGCCCGGCATTCATCATGCCCGAGGCGGAAATGATGATGCAGGGCTTGTGAGAGGCATTGAGTTGCTTGCTGGCCTCTACCGAACGGATGTATTGCAGCCCGTTGAAACCGAAGGGGTCTTCGTTTTCCAGCATGTACTGGTGCAATTGGTGGTCGAAACATTCCGGGTGGTTGATAAACACCTCGGTAGCGTTTACCGCGAGGGGACTGTCCACATACACCGGCACCCTGGGTAGTTTGCCGGCATGGTGTAGCTGGTCGAGCATGTACACGATCTCCTGCGTGCGGCCCACCGAGAACGCCGGAATGATGAGTTTGCCTTTTTTTTCCACACAAGTATGGTGCACTACGTGCACGAAGTGGTCTATTTCGTTCGGCGCCGACTCGTGCTCGCGGTCGCCGTAGGTGCTTTCGCAAATGAGGTAATCCACTTCGGGCATGGGCAGCGGGTCGCCGAGAATGGGGCGGTGCGGCCGCCCGATGTCGCCCGTAAACCCGAAGCGGATGGTCCGGCCGCCCTCCTTGATTTCCAGCGTAACGCTTGCACTTCCGAGAATGTGGCCGGCGTCGCGAAACATCACCCGCACATTCGGGTGTACCTGAAACCACTGCTCGTAGTTGTAGCTCGTGAAATGTTCCAGCGCGCGACGCACGTCTTCCACCACATAGAGCGGCTTCTTTTCCGGCTCGTTTTGTTGGCGGTGTTTGTTTTTGTAAAACGCGTCGGACTCCTGAATCCGTGCGGAGTCCAGCAGCATGATCGAACACAGGTCGCGGGTGGCGTGTGTAGCGTAGATGTGCCCCCGAAACCCGTCGGCCATCAACTTGGGCACGCGCCCGGTGTGGTCAATGTGGGCATGGCTGAGGATCAGGCAGTCAATATCCCTGGGACTGTATTGCCACTTGTCGTTGAAGTCCTCCATCGCATGCCCGGCCTCGTCGGCGTCGCCGCCCTGGTACAGGCCGCAATCGAGCAGGATGCGGAAATTGTCTTCGAGTGTGATGAGGTGGCTGGAGCCGGTAACCTCGCGGGCTGCGCCGCAGAATTTGATCTTCATGTTCGGAACGGAATGTTTCGGCGAAAAGTAGGGCAAGTTGTGGCCAAGTTGGTGGATTCGGAAAAAAAACTGTTTCTTCGTATTCGATTTTTCAAGTAAGATGCTCCAATGGAGCCGGATTTTTACAAAAACGTGTATGACCAAGTTACAGCAAGCCGAAGCATTGTTGCCGCAGCTCTCCGAACAGGAAGCTATTTCACTATTCCGACGGTTTTTTAGCCGCCACAAAGACAAAGGGCGTCGCATTGTCAGAACATCCGGGGTGTGTGGCGGACGCGCACGTCTCGAAGGTACCCGGATGCCTGTTTGGTCCCTGGTATACCACCGTTTTCTGGGGTTTACCGACTGGGAAATTTTGTACAATTTCCCGACAATGACTCCAGGTGATCTCAAAAATGCCTGGCGATATTACGAAGCCAACAAAGCAGAGATTGATCAGGATATTCGTGAGAACAACGAAGATGAACAAACCGCTTGACAAGGATGGCAAAACTATATGCTAATGAAAATTTCGATTTTGCCGTCGTTGAAATTTTACGCGATCTCCACCATGATATCCTGACAACTCTGGAAGCAGGAAATGCAAATCAAAGCATTCCGGACGAAGATGTTTTATCTTTCGCACATGCACACAGACGAATTGTCGTCACCTTCAACTATCAGGATTTCAAACAATTGCACCGAACCTTTCCCAACCATTCCGGGATCATCATTTGCACCGAAGACAAGGACATTGGTGCACTGGCTCTTCGCATACATCACGCCCTTGAAAATGCCGAAGGCAATCTTGAAAACCAACTGGTTCGGATAAACCGCCCCAATACCGGGAGCGCAAAATCCGATTCCTGAATTTTCCTTTTTCGAGGTCTGTATCTTCTCAACGCTTCAATTAATGTTACGCACATGCGGCTCTTCCTGTTCCTTTTTATCTTCCTGCCCACCCTGCTTTTCTCCCAGCGCCCGGCCAAAAAAAGCGTCGTCCCGCCGCCCGCTCCGGCTGTGGCAAAACGCCCGCTCGAAATTGCCGACGTACACCGCTGGCGCAAAATCGAGCGCCAACAGATCACGCCCGACGGCCAGTGGGTAGCCTACCTGCTTACGCCCACCACCGAGGGCGACAACACGCTTTGCCTCTGGAACGCCCGCACGACGCAAACCACGACCTTCGAACGGGCCGCCGAACCTAAATTTTCCTACGACGGGCAATACCTCGTTTTCAAAATAAAACCCGCACTCGATACGCTCAAAGCGCAACGGCGCCGCAAGGTGAAGGACGAAGATTTGTCCAAAGACTCGCTGGGTGTGTATGCACTCGCATCGGGCACTTTGGTCAAACTTCCCGAGGTGCGGAGTTATGCCCTCCCGGAAAAATGGTCGGGCTGGTTAGCCTACCAACTGGAACCGGCGAAAGAAGAAAAACCAAAAAAAGAAGCCGCCGCAGGCGCAGAAACCCCGGCGCCGGACAGCACCAAAACCGCCAAACCTGCTTCGGAGGAAAAATCCAAAAAGGCCAAAAAAGAGGATACCAAGGAAAACGGTTCCCGGCTTGTACTGCGCGAATTGGCCACCGGACGCGAAGACACCGTGGCCTTCGTGCGGGAGTACCGCTTCGCCAAACGCGGCCCTGCGCTGCTGCTGCACAGCTCGGGCCGCGACTCGGCGTTCGTCGCCGGGGTGTACCGATTCGATTGCGGGCAACGCAACCTGCGCGCCTTGTTCCAGGCGGAAAAAGGAAAATTCGCCCAACTCGCCCTTGACGACTGGGGCCGCCAGGCCGCATTCCTGGCCGATACCGATACCAGCAAAGCCCGCATCCGCCCCTGGCAACTGCACTACTGGTCGGAGACCCAACTTGCCTCCGGCATGCTGGCCGATACCGGCAGCGCCTTCCTTCCCGCACAGCCCGAACGCTGGGGCATCAGCGAACACGCCCGGCCCGAGTTCAGCGAGGACGGCAGCAAGCTGTATTTCGGCATCGCGCCACCGCCGCCCTTGCAGGACACCACCCTGCTGCCCGAAGAAATCGTGCAGGTGGAGGTATGGTCGTGGACGCAAAACCGGGTGTACACCGAGCAGGCCAAACGCCTGGAGACCGACAAAAAACGCAGTTACCCCGTGGTGTGTCACCTCGGGAAAAAGGCCTTCGTGCCGCTCGGTTCGCCGGACATCCCCGACTGGCGGTTCCAGCAGCAGCGCGACGCCGGTCTGGCGCTCGGCATTTCCGAAGAACCTTACGCCCATCTGCGCCAATGGGAGGGCGATGCCCCGCGCGACGTGTACGCCGTGGACCTGGCCACCGGGGAAAAACGCCGCATCGTGGAGGGCAAACGCTGCATCCCCAGCCTCTCGCCGGAAGCCGGGTTTGCACTCTGGTGGAGCGACCCCGATACCGCCTGGTTTGCCTGGGATGCTCGTCGGGGCCAGACCGCCCGGTTGACCGACAACCGCACGGTGGCGTTTTTCAACGAAGAAACCGATGTGCCCGACTATCCTAATCCCTACGGCGTGGCCGGCTGGCTCGAAAACGACGCCGCGCTGCTGCTGTACGACCGGTTCGACATCTGGAAAATTGACCCTGCCGGCAATACGCCCCCGCAACGCCTGACCCGCGGACGCGAAACCAAAACCGCCTACCGCTACATCCGCCTCGACCCGGACGAGCGCGCCATCGCTCCGGATGCCCGGCTGCTGCTGCACACTGCCAACGACTCCACCAAAGCCGAAGGCTATGCCTGGCTCGACCTGAAAACCGGTGTGCTGAATCCCTGGCTGGGTGCTGATGATTATGCGTACAGCTATACCCGAAACCCGATCAAGGCTGAAAAAAGTGACGCCCTGGTGTTTTCGCGCCAGAATTACCACACGTTTCCCGACCTTCAATATATCATTCCGGTTCGTGGCGTGGGCCAATTAATTTCAAACGCCAACCCGCAGCAAGCCGAATACCGCTGGGGCAACATCGAGCGGGTGCGCTGGACTTCCCTTTCCGGCGAAACGCTGGAGGGCTTGTTGGTCAAACCCGACGGTTTCGATCCGAAAAAGCAGTACCCGATGCTGGTGAATTTTTACGAAAAACTCTCCGACGGCCTGCATATTCACCGCGCGCCCGATGTTCACCGTTCCACCATTAATTACACCATGTATGCCAGCCGCGGCTATCTGGTTTTCGCCCCCGATATTCCCTACCGCACCGGCTACCCGGGCGAAAGTGCGTACAACGCGGTAGTCAGCGGCGTGACGGCTCTCCTCGACAAAGGCTTCGTGGATCGCAACCGCATTGCCATGCAGGGGCACTCCTGGGGCGGGTATCAGGCGGCGTATATCGTCACGAAAACCAACCTTTTTGTGTGCGCCGAAGCGGGGGCGCCGGTAGCCAACATGACCTCGGCCTACGGTGGCGTGCGTTGGGAGTCTGGCCTGATCCGGCAGTTCCAGTACGAACGCCAGCAAAGCCGTATCGGCGGAACGCTGTGGGAATACCCGATGCGTTACCTCGAAAACTCGCCGCTGTTTTCGTTGGACAAAGTGCAAACCCCGCTGCTCATCCTGCACAACGACAAGGACGGCGCCGTGCCTTGGTACCAGGGCATCGAACTGTTCTCCGGCCTGCGTCGCCTCGGCAAACCCGCCTGGATGCTCAACTACAACGACGAGCCGCACTGGCCTGTGAAACTGCAAAACCGCATAGATTTTCAAACCCGGTTGCAGCAGTTTTTCGACTACTACCTTCAGGGTGCGCCCATGCCGAAATGGATGGAACGAGGCGTGTCGCCAATGGAGAAGGGCATCCGGCAGGGGCTGGAAACAGGTGGGAAGTAGCAGGCGAAATATGCAAGAGAGACCTTCCAGGTTTTGAAAACCTGGAAGGTCTGCTGCGCTGGCTCACGCAAACGGCAGCATCACTGTAAACGCACTGCCTTTGCCCGGTTCGCTGAGTACGTCCACAAAACCCTTGTGCGCCGTTACGATGGCTTTGACGTAACTGAGGCCGAGGCCAAAACCTTTCACGTCGTGTACGTTTCCGGTGTGTACGCGGTAAAATTTGTCGAAGATGTGCTTGCGGGCTTCCTTGCCGATGCCCACGCCCTTGTCCTCCACCGTAATGGCCACACCGTTGGGCACGTTGCGCGTGCGGACGGTAATTTCGGGTTTTTCCGGGCTGTACTTGTTGGCGTTGTCGAGCAGGTTGTGTACCACGCTGGCAAGGTGGGTGGCGTCGCCGGAGATGACCGGGCGGGTGGCCTGGAGGTCGAGCGTGAGCGTGCCCTCGCGGTTTTCCACTTGCAGACTGAAATTGTCGGCAGCCTGCCTGACGAGGTCATGCAGGTTCACGTCGGCGAGACGGAGTTGGAAATCTTTTTTGTCTAATTGAGCGATTTGCAGCACGCGCTCCACCTGGCTGTTCATGCGCCGGTTTTCCTGGCGGATGATGTCCACAAATCGTTTGATTTTGTCGGGGTGGTTGACGATGAGCGGGCTGGCAATGCTGTCGGTGGCCAAGGAAATGGTGGCAATGGGGGTTTTGAACTCGTGGGTCATGTTGTTGATGAAATCGGTTTTCATCTCCGACAATTTCTTTTGGCGGTAAATGACCTGCACCGTGTACCAGAAACAAAACAGGATGATACCCGTGAAAATGATCGAGAGGACGAGCGTTTTCCACACCGAACCGAGCACGAGGCTGGTGCGGTTGGGGAAGTAAATGGACAGGTGGCCCGGCGATTCGATGTCTTTGGGAAACAGTGCGACGCGGTACGGCGAGGTATACAAGGTGGCCGCTCCGCCGTGAATGACCTTGGGACTGTTGTCCACGACCACGTAATGGTCGTTGACCACCACAAAACTATTGCGCGCCTTGGCATACACCCCGTACTGATAAGGCGTGTTGATCCCGCGGCTGTCGAGTTCATCTTTCAGTGTCTGGGCCAGCAGGTCGAGTTGAATACGTTCGGCCAGCGGCTTGGAGTCCACGAGTTGACTCACCTTCATGTATTCCCAGAGGGTCATGTTGTCCTCAAAACTCTGGGTGCCGGACACGGGATTGGGCAGGCTGTCGGTACGGGCTACACGGCGGGTGTTGTACCCGTTTTCGAGATACTTGGCTGCCTGCCGGATGTTGCGGTTTGCCTCGTTGGAAAAGCGAAATGTGGCGTTGAGCGCTTCGATGGCGGCCAAGTCTTCGAAGTACTGGAGTTTGTCGGCCACGCGGTTGAGCACAGCGAATACGTTTTTGTCGAACTGCTCCTCGTTCAGCCGGATGCTCCAGCCGATCCAGTAGATCTGCAGGCAGATAACCCCGATGAGGGCGGCAGTCATCATGCCGATGATGAGGCGTATGCGTTGGGCGTTCATGCGTGGTTATTCCTCCGGAGATGTTTTTTGTTGTTGCCGATCCCGTGCAGCACGGGCAAGGGTTCCGACAGCCCGGCGGCAAAGCCATACCTGCCGAAGCTCGCCGGCTGCGAGCACAAAGATGGCGCTGCCGAGCAGGAAGTTGTGCGCAAGCAGGGATTTTTCATAATAATCGAGGAAAAACGGGCGCACCACAAATAATTCAATAGCTACAGCCGCTACGGCCAAAAACGCCAGGCTAATGGCCATCGCCCGGGTTTTGGCCAGCCAGCGAGGCTTTTGGCGGGTCAGGCAGGTGTAGAGAAAATGTCGTGCGAAACGGTCGTTTGGATAAATTTTAATGTACTCGCGCAAGATGTGTGCACTGCGGGCATACTCCGCCAGTTGGTGCAGGGATGCCGCTTTCCGGAGCAGTAGTTTGGCGTAAATATCCGTACCGTCCCAGGTTTCAATGTTTTGGGTAATGACCAGTTCCAGAAGATGGTCGCACATGACCACGTTTTTGCCATACTGGCCGGTTTCAAACAGGGCTTCGGTATAGGTAAATGCACAATCGAAGTACTCGTCGTCGTCCAGCGTACGAATCCCGTCCTCGAACCGCTCAAAAAAACGAACGATGCCGTGGCAATCCACGGCATCAATCGCTTTGAAGTTGCGGTACAATTTG
This sequence comes from Saprospiraceae bacterium, assembly GCA_016787285.1. Taxonomy (GTDB): domain Bacteria; phylum Bacteroidota; class Bacteroidia; order Chitinophagales; family Saprospiraceae; genus M3007. Next base: position 7,627 of record JAEUUV010000188.1, read on the forward strand.
AGTCGTTGGGCCGGCAGGTAGTGCATATCAGTACCGTTGGAAAGCCACGGGCATATTGTCGTCGTACAAGCCGGTCAGCACGGGGGTTTGCACATTGGCGGTGTATTCGCGCACCTTGATCCGCACGTACGAGTACAGTTCCCGGATGGTCACAATGTTGTCGTTGTTGGCATTGGCAGCGCCTTTCATGCCGCGCAGGAGGTAGTAGGTGAAAATTCCCTGACGCAGGCCGTGATCCTCCAGCGAAAGTTCCTCACCCTTGGACGACATGAGCAGCGCGATACCGCCGCTGGACTCTTCGAAGGCTTTGTAGTACTTGTCCACCGATACCGGCGCCGGGCCTTTGGCTGCCAAGCCGTAGCTCAGTGTACCACTGTGGCAAGCATCGGCAATGCAGAGTTTATGTTTGGCCTGGCTCTGCATGAGGATGTTTTTGACCTCCTCGTGGCGGAGTTTGTTGTTGTGCCCGTCGAAGTCGGTCGGGAGGAAACAGCCCTCAAGTCCATGGCCGCTGAAGAAAAACAGCACTACGTCGTTTTCGTCGGCCTTGAGGAAAAACTTGCGCATGGTGCGCAGGATATTCTCGCGGGTAGCATCGTCGTCCACGAGTACGGCAATCTGCTCTTCATTCAGAGCGCCGCCTTCCGGACTTTTGAGGAACGAGTAGATGTGGTAGGCATCGTCGTCGGTAAACCGCAGCGAGGGCATGGCAGTATAGCGGCTCACCCCGACGATGACGGCGTAAATTTTTACGCTTTTGCTGGCCTCCACCCGCACAGGGTTGTTCGGTACGGCCTCCTCCGAGTCGAGGTCGCGGATCGCGTGGCCGTTTACCCACACGGCGCCGTTGGCGCGCCCGTTGGCGGAGTAGAGTACGCCTTCGCCATGCGGAGCGCCGCCGACCCACTGGCCTTCGTAGCGGTCGCCGCCGGCGTAGTAGCAAATGCCTTTCCCGGCAGGTACGCCGTTTTTGAATTCACCGATCCAGCGCGATCCGTCGGGGTAGTCGTAATAGCCCGAGCCGCTGCGACAGTAGATGGAGTTGCAATTGCGCAGCCCGGCTACGTCGGTTTTTCCGCCTGATTGCCGTTGCTGGTTGTTC
>JAEUUV010000294.1 GCA_016787285.1 Saprospiraceae bacterium
GCCTTCTGGGCGACGGCTTCGGCTTGTTGTTTGGCGGCTTCCACTTTCTGGGTGGCCATGTTGCGCAGGGTGTCCTTGGCTTGGTTGAGCGTGGCCTGGGCCGTGGCGGAGGCTTCTTCCTGAATGCTGCGTTCGCCGTCGCTGGGCAGGATTTTGAACGCCACTTTGGGTTTGGCCATCGTGCCGGTGATGTCGAAACGGACGTTGATGTACTCGCCCTGCGCCACGTTTACGCCGAATTTGGAGGCTTCGCCCGAAATCCAGCGCAGGCCGCTGTTGGCGGCGCTGCCGAGGGCGGTTTTTTCCAAAGCCTTGCGCGGGGTTTTGGTCAAAATTTGGTAGTTCATCTCGCTGCTCAGGCTGTGTGAGCCGCCGATCTGCATGGTCACGTCGCGCACCTGAGCCGTGAACGGGCTGAGCGTCACCTTGCCGTCCTTGATCTCGAACGCGTTTTTGGAATTGGGCAACTCCAGCCGGTTGAGGTAGTTCAGGTTGAGTTTGCTACTGATTTCGCTGACCGGCTTGAAGTTGCTGACCACGGCGTTGATGGTTTCGAGGAAACCGGCGGCGGCGAGGGTATTCAGGTCGGGCATCATGTCTTTGCCAAGGATACCGTTGGTGCTGAACTTGGCGCTGAATTTCCCGTCAATCAGTTGAGCGATGGGCGCCATCGCTTTCACAGTCGCGAAATTCGTGTACGCGTCGCGGAAGCCGATATTCAGCAGGGCCATGTTCACGTCGAACGAAGGTTTGGCCGGCTCGTAGGTGCTGTATGCCCCGGCAATGGCAACCTGCCCGCCCAACACGTCGGCGGTGAAATCGCGCAGCGCCGCCACGCCGTTTTTCACCACCACCTGTCCGTTCAGGTTTTGCAGGTCCATGTTGGTGTAGCGCACTTTGGCAAAGTCGGCGTTGAGGGTCATGTCCACGTTTTCGGGCACCAGCATGACCGCTTGTGGAGCAGGGTTTTCGGTAGTCGGCGGCGCGTCGGTCATGTACGGGTTGAGGTCGAAGTAGTTGGACTTGAGGCTGACTTCGCCCGACACGGTGCGGTTGTCGAACACGTAGTCCCAGGCGTTCAGAATGCGTCCGCTGCCGCTCAGGTCGCTATCGCCGATCTTCATGCCGAAGTTGTCCACGGTCATTTTGTTGGGGGTAAAATTGCCTTTCAGGCTCAGGTCGGTAAGTGTGTACTCACCGTACAGGAGTTTTCCGATGGCACCGTCCACGGTGAAATCCCAGTGGTCGAACATTTTTTCGGTAGCGGCAGGAGCAGCCGAGGGCACTTTGCCGGCGTCGGCAGTGGCGGCCTCTTCGGTTACCCATTCGTTGGCGTCGAAGTACGACGAGCGCATGTTGAGGCTGCCGGTCATGGTTTTGGTGGTGGAAAAATACGCGAGGATGTTGTCCACCTTGCCCGAAGCGCGGATGTCGCTTTTGCCGAGGCGGGCATCGAAGTTGGGGATGTCCACTTTTTGCGGCGAGAGGCTGGCGGTCAGGGCGTTGATCCGAACCGGCGGCAGGCCCTTCGCGCGGTAGTTCATGTTCTGGATGTTGAAATTCCCCAGCATGGTCACCTGGTCGTACTGGCCTTCATCTACCTGGCGCATGGAGGCTTTTGCCAGAATGTCGGCCTTGATGATGCCGGTCAGTTCCTGTACTTCGGCCATCGGAAAGGCTTTGGAGAGTTCGCCGAGGTTGAGCGTACCGGCAATTTTGGTATCCACAGTCGGGTTGGTTTCCGGCGTTTTCAGGTTGAATCGGCCCTCGATCGGGTTGGAGCCGATGCGCAGGGCAAAGCGGGGAATGTCCACCACCATGGAGTTCAGGTTGCTCGACGGGCTGTTGACCGACATGTCCACGTTGATCCCGCTGATGCCAAGCGGCAGGCTCGGGTATTTCACGTTGCCGTTGGCTATTTTCATGTCAATTTTGAATGCCGGGTAGGTGGTTTCGTTGTACTTGCCTTTCACGATGCCGGCAAACTGGATGGTACCGTCGGCCTTCACGTTTTCAAAATCCTGCGTGTAGGCGCCGGGAATGATGGACAGAAAACTTTTGAACGTGTTTTGCGGGGTGCCGAACTTGAGGTCCATTTGGTAGTCGGTCTCGTTGGGCATCTGAAACCAGCCGTCCACCATCACCGAGAGCGCGTTCACTTGCAGGTCGTTTTCCTTGAACGTGAACTTCATGTTGGGCATGTCGGCGTTCAGGGTGGATTTCCAGGTGGCGCGGGCGTTGCTCAGGTACTGCACGCCGCCGTAGCGCACCGAGAGTTTTTCCACCTCGGTTTCCGTCACGAGGTCGTAAATGTCGGCGGTGAACTCGCCTGAACCCTCGTGGTTGATGCCAAGGATGTCGGCGCGCATGGCCATGGCGCGGTCGTCGTAGTGGATTTCGCCGTTGGTGATGGCGTAGTGTTCCAGTTGTACAGGGCTGGATTCGGCAGATGCCGGGGGCGTACCGGGCGGCTCGGGTTTGGCGATGTCGTAGTTGGCCGAGCCGTCTTCCAGCACAAACACGTTGATTTTGGGCTGGTCGAGGTACAGGCCGTTGATGGCGATTTTGTCGCCGAAAATGGCCGACCACAAGTCGAGGGCGAGGTCCATTTGTTTGCACTGTACCAGTTTCACGCCGTCGAAATGGCCTACGCCGGTAATTTCCAGTCCCTGGAGGCCAATGGTCAGTTTGGGAAAATGCCGGAACACCGAGATGTCCACGTCCTGAAAATCGAGTTTGGCATTCAGGCTTTCGTTGGCGGTTTCCTTGACTTGCGCTACGATTTCATCTTTAAAAAAATACGGAATGGCGATCAGTGCTCCAAGGAGCAAAACCAGCACGACGGCGATACCGAATAATACTTTTTTCATGGCGAGTGTGTGTGTGAAATTGATTCGATTGGTTCAATTAAGTATCCGGTCATATTTAATGGGCCACTTCTGTGCAACGTCTGCGCCTTGCGTCTGTGTAACGTCTGTGCGAAATTTGTCGCGGTTGACACCACATCTAGTTCATTTTTCACACAGACGTTACACAGACGCAAGGCGCAGACGTTGCACAGAAGTGGCTCACAAAAACCTGCTCCACATTTTTTCAATTTTTAGCCCGTGGATTCATCCAAAGGAACGATGTGCAAAGATGCGACGCAGAATCGTATTGCATAAACGGATCATTCCTACTTTTGGCGCATGAATTACAGCGTACATTTTTTAGACCGGCAAGCCGACTTTGACAAAACGATGGAAGCCATTGCCGGTGCAGCCTGGATTGGCTTTGATACAGAGTTTGTTGGCGAAAAAACGTTCGTTCCGGTGCTGTGTCTCTTGCAGGTGGTGGTGGAGCACCACATTTACCTGATTGACACCTTGCGCATTCCCGACCTGAGTCGCTTCCTGGACATCGTGACCGACCCGGCGGTGTTGAAAATCACGCACGCGGGCGACAACGACTACCGACTGTTGAACACGCTTTACGGTACGGTGCCGCAAAACACGTTCGACACGCAGATCGCTGCCGGGTTCGTGGGCTATAATTATCCCGCAGGCTTCGCCAAAATTGTGGAGCGTGAACTGCGCGTTACCCTCGCCAAAAGCCACACCGTGGCCAACTGGGAAGCCCGCCCACTCGACCCCAAGGCAATAGACTACGCCGTGGAAGACGTGAAATACCTGCCCAACCTGCACCACAAACTTACCCACAAACTGCAAATGCTCAAGCGCGAAAACTGGGCACGCGAGGAAAACCGAAAGTGGGAAGACGCCGCTACTTACCGGGTGGACCCCTACAAGGAAGCCCTCGGCAACGACTTCATCCACCAACTGGATTTCAAGGAAAAAATATTCCTGCTACGCCTGTACGCATGGCGTCGGGAAAAGGCGGCTGCGCTGAATGTGCCCAAAGAAACGGTGCTCCAAAACCGGCACGTCAGCGCCGTTCTGCGTGCTACCAAGGGCGGCGAAAATGCGTTCAAGGCCAACCGCACCCTGCACGAGGGTATCTGGCGCAAACAACTGCCCGAATGGGAAACCCTCTGGAAAACTCCACCCACCGACGCCGAACGCGACCTGCTGAAATCGCTGCCCACCCCCGCGCCCGACGATCCCGACCGCGAGTGGGCTATGGAATTGCTCTACCACTTCGTGAAACGCCGCTGCCTCGAAAACGAAATCAGCGCCGCCCTACTGCTACCCAAAGGCGAGTTCAATAAGTTAGTAGCAGGCAACGACCATGACCAGACCCTGCTCAGCGGCTGGCGTGCCGACCTGCTCGGCGACAACCTCGTGCAGTGGCTCAAACGGCAAGGACCTGTTTCGATGGACTGGGAAGACGGAAAGTGCGTGCTGAAAATGGGTTGAAGGTTTCCGGTTAGAAGGTTGGCGGGTTAGAAGGTTTCCGGTTAGAAAATTGGGTTGACTATGCTGCTGAATATTCACAATTTGAACATTGTTTTCCCCTCCGAACGCGGGGTGGTTCAGGCCGTGAAAAACGTATCGCTGCATGTCAATTCCGGCGAAACGCTCGGCCTCGTAGGCGAATCCGGCTCCGGAAAATCCGTCACTGCCCTGTCCATCATGGGCCTACTGCCCCACCCCACCCAGGTGACGGGCGAAATCACCTTCCACGCACCAAACCACTCAATACTCAAAACTCAAAACTCAAAACTGAGAGGTTCCGAAATCGCCATGATTTTCCAGGAGCCGATGACCTCGCTCAACCCCGTGTTTCGCTGTGGCGGGCAGGTGACGGAGGCTATCCGCCTGCACCATTCTGTTTCGAAGGCCGAAGCCCGCGACCGGGCGTTGGCCCTGTTTGAAAAAGTCCGGCTACCCGACCCTGCGCGTATTTTTCGCGCCTACCCGCACGAACTGAGTGGTGGACAGAAGCAACGCGTGATGATCGCCATGGCTCTGGCCGGGCAGCCGCGCCTGCTCATTGCCGATGAGCCGACTACTGCGCTGGATGTGACCGTACAAAAAGCCATTCTCGAACTGCTCCGCGAACTACGCGCCGAGGCCGGGCTTTCCATGCTGTTCATCAGTCACGACCTCGGCGTTATTTCCGAAATTGCCGACCGGGTGGCGGTTATGCGTCAGGGGGAAATCGTGGAAACCGGCCCGGTGGGCGAGGTGTTGAAAAATCCTGTGCATGCGTACACCCGGGGTTTGCTGGCTTGCCGACCC
>JAEUUV010000320.1 GCA_016787285.1 Saprospiraceae bacterium
TTTTTCCTTCAACCCATGCTTCAACCCGGCGACAAAGCCCCCGACTTCAGCCTGCGCGCCAGCGATAAATCCTTAGTCAGTCTGCAGGACTTTCGGGGCAAAAATGTGGTGCTGCTCTTTTACCCCCTGGCTTTCACAGGCGTTTGTACCAAAGAACTGTGCATGATGCGCGACAGCCTGGCTGATTATGAGCAACTGGATGCTCAAATTCTGGCCATTTCGGTAGACAGCCTGTACACCCTGCACAAATGGAAACAGGAAGAAGGCTTCAACTTTCCGCTCCTGTCCGACTTCAACAAAACCGTCAGCAAAAAATACGACACCCTGTACAAAACCTTCGGGTTCGATATGAAAGGCGTGTCCAAACGATCCGCTTTCGTCATTGACGGCAACGGCATCATCCGCTACGCCGAAGTACTCGAAAACGCCGGAGAATTGCCCAACTTCGACGCCATCAAACAAACACTGCAATCCCTGCAGCCGGCACCCCGCTAACCAGAAACCCCCAAACCAGAAACCTTCAAACCAGAAACCTTCAAACCCGTATGCCCACACCACTCTGGGAAGAAGACATAGATGTTTTGGTGGAAGACGATATCGGCTCCGATCTTCCGGCCTACCTTATTGTGTTCAACGACGACGTCAACTCGTTCGATTGGGTGATCCGGTGTTTTATGGAAATCCTCAAACACTCCCATGAACAGGCAGAACAACTGTCCATCATCATTCACTTCAAAGGCAAGGCTACGGTAAAGACCGGAGTTAAGGGCGAACTCGTTCCACTGTGCGAGGCCTTGTTGGATCGCGGCCTCTCTGCCGTGGTAGAGGATTAGATTCCCGGCGGCTCGCGGAGTACCTCGCACTTCGTAAATCGCACTTCGTACTTCGTAAATCGTACTTCGTAAACCGTAAGATGAACCTTACCGCCCTTTCGATCCGACGCCCGTCCTTCATTCTCGTCATCTTTACCGTGCTGACCTTCATGGGCGTGGCGAGTTATTTCAGTCTGCCCATCGAACTGGTGCCCAAATTCGACCCGCCGGTCGTCACCATCATGGTTCCTTACCCCGGCGCGTCGCCGGCGGAGGTGGAAAATGCCGTCGCCAAACCGGTGGAAGAAGCAGTGGCCTCGCTCGAAGGTATCCAGCAAATCCAGGTGGGCGCCAACGAAAACGTCTGCTTCCTCGCCGTAGAACTGGATCAGGAAATTGACATTGACCGCGCCGTACAGGAAATGCAGCGCAAGGTGAACCTGATCGTGCCCACATTTCCCAAAGAAGTACGGGCGCCGGTGATCAACAAGTTCGCCTTGTCCGAACTACCGATTCTGCGCCTCGCCGTGCGGGCCAACACCACCGGTCCGGAGTTTTTCGATCTGGTAAAAAACCGCCTCGTGCCCGAAATGACCCAGGTCAAAGGCGTGGCCCAGGTCGGCATCCTCGGCGGTGAAGAACGGGAAATAAAAATCAATATCAGCAGCGCCAAACTGGAGCAGTACAGCCTCTCGCTGCTTCAGGTAGCCCAAGCCGTGCAGGCTGCCAACCTCGATTTCCCGACCGGCAAGGTGACCGGCAACGAAACGCAAGTGCGCATCCGCCTCGCCGGCAAATTCATTACCCTCGACGATATCCGCAATCTCGTGGTGGGGAAGTCCCGCTTCGGCTCCTCCATCTACATCCGGGACATTGCCGACGTGCAGGACGGAACCAAAGAACCCGACCTGCTGTGCCGCGCCGGAGGACTGCCGGTGCTGGGCCTCGAAGTACGCAAACAGAGCGATGCCAACGCTGTTCAGATGGCCGAAACACTGCTCGAACGATTGGCCGTTCTGGAAAAAAACTACGCCGCATCGGGCCTGCAATTCGAGGTCGTGGCCAATACCAGCACGTTCACCCGCCAGGCCACCGACGCTGTGGTGCACGACCTGTTCATCGCCGTGCTGTTGGTTGCCTTGGTCATGCTGCTGTTTTTGCACAGCCTGCGCAATGCCGCCATCGTGCTGGTATCCATCCCGACCTCCATCGTCAGCACCTTCGTGATGATGCAATTGATGGGCTATTCGCTCAACCTCATGTCCCTGCTGGGCCTCTCCCTGGCTATCGGCATTCTGGTGGACGATGCCATTGTGGTGATCGAGAACATCTACCGGCACCTGGAAATGGGCAAGCACCGGGCGCAGGCATCCTACGACGGGCGCCAGGAAATCGGTTTTACCGCGCTCAGCATTACGCTGGTGGACGTGGTGGTGTTTTTACCCATCATTTTCGCCGCCGGCATGGTGCCCAACCTGCTGCGGCAGTTTTGCATGACGGTGTTGGTGTCCACGCTCATGTCGCTACTGGTGTCGTTCACGCTGGTTCCCTGGCTCACGTCGCGCGTGGGCAAGGTGCACCGGTTCAAAGGGAAAAACCTGGGCGGCCGGCTGGTGCTGCGCTTCGAGGTTTTTCTCGACTGGCTTTCCGAAGGATTCGTGACGGCACTGCGCTGGGCCTTGAGCAGTTGGAAAACCAAGGTGTTCACGCTGGTAGCCGCAGCAGCACTCACCGGCGGCTCGATATTGCTTGTCACCGGGGGATTTATCGGCAGCGCTTTCATCGAACCCGGCGAACGCAACGAATTTCTGATGGAAATTGAATTGCCGAAAAACGCTTCGCTGGCCCAAACCGGCGCCGTCACGCGCGAAGTGGAACAATGGCTGCTCGCACAGCCCGAGGTGGTGAACACGTTTACCACCGTGGGTACCACCGGCAAGTCGTTCGGACTGAACACGCCGTATCTCGCGGAAATTCTTGTGTTCCTCACCCCGCTCCACCAACCCCGGAAAGTGTCCACCCATATTTTTGCCCGGCAGGCCAAAATAGCACTCGAGGCACGTGTGGCCGAAGCCAAAATCCGCGTGTCGGCCATTGACATTCTCGGATTGTCGTTCGCTCCGATCGAAGTGCGGCTCAACGGGCCGGACCTCGACAGCATTCTCGCCATGTCCGATCAAATTCAACGGGCCATGGCCGCTGTTCCCGGCTGCGTCGAGATTGTGCCGAGTGTGGAAGCCGGCAATCCGGAAGTCAAGGTAGAAATTGACCGCCAGCGCATGGCCGACTATGGCCTCACGATGGCGCAGGTCGGCCTGACCCTGCAAACGGCTTTCAGCGGCAATGCCGACGTGCGTTTCCGGGACGGGGCATACGAGTATCCGATCCGAATTGCGCTCGACGCGTTTGACCGCCGCAGCGCGGAGGACATCCGGAATATCACGTTCGTGAATCCGCTGGGGAGCACTGTTTTTCTCAAACAATTCGCCGAAGTCCGCGAGGGCACCGCTCCTACCCGCCTCGAACGCCGCGAACGCCTGCCCTCTGTGCAGTTTTCCGCTTCAGTACTCGGCAGACCCGTCGGCACTGTAGCCCGCGAGGTTAAGGACAATGTAGAAAAACTTCAGCCACCCACGGGCGCGCACTTCCAGTTTGGCGGCGACCTGCGTCGGCAGGAACAGGGCATCGGCAGTATGGGCTTCGCCCTCTGGGCCTCATTGGTGCTGGTGTACCTGATCATGGTGGCGCTGTACGACAACTGGGTGTATCCTTTCGTGGTGCTGTTGTCCATCCCCTTGTCGGTCGTGGGCGCTTTTCTGGCCCTGGCGCTCACCAACCAGAACCTGACCGTATTCACCGGGCTGGGCCTGCTGATGCTCATCGGTCTGGTCGGGAAAAACGCAATCCTCGTGGTGGACTTTGCCACGCAACTCCGGCAGCAAGGCGCAAGCCTGAACAAAGCCCTGCTTCAGGCTACCAAACTGCGCTTCCGCCCGGTGCTGATGACGAACATCGCCATGGTGATCGGCTTGCTGCCCCTGGCGTTGTCCACCAGCGCCGGTTCAGCCTGGAAAACAGGCCTGGCCTGGGCGATCATCGGCGGACTGATCTCGTCCATGTTCCTGTCGCTCATTTTCGTGCCGGTGGTGTACGGCCTGCTCGACCGCCTGCTGGCGCGGTTTGGTCTGGATAAAAAACAGACGGTGGAATTCGTGGAGTAATACGCCTACTTGCTCCGCAAACGCACAATTGGACAAATCATCTCTTCCAGACTAATGCCTCCGTGCTGGAAAGTGTTTTTGTAGTAATTGTGGAAGTGGTTGTAATTGTTCGGGTAGAGGAAAAAGAAATCCTCTTTCGCAAAAATGAACGTGCTGCTGATGTTGGGCCGGGGCAAACCCGCCTGTTTGGGTTCTTTCACGGCCAGTACATCCTTGGGGTCGTATTGCAGGTTTCGTCCTACTTTATAGCGCAGGTTGGTGGTTGTTTCGCGGTCGCCCACAACCCGCGAGGGCGATTGCACGCGAATGGTGCCGTGGTCGGTTGTCACGAACAGTTGCACCTCCTTGCCTTCGAGGCGTTGAAGTGCCGTCCACAATGGGCTGTGCAAAAACCAGGAGCGCGTCAGCGAGCGGTAGGCGCGTTCGTCGCCGGCGAGTTCCTTGAGCACCTCCATTTCGGTGCGCGCATGCGAAAGCATGTCAATGAAGTTGTACACGATCACGGTCAGGTCGTTGTTCAGGCAGCGCAGGATACTGTCGTTCAGGTCTTTGCCGTGACTCACGTTGGTGACTTTTATGTAGTCCCACTTGATGCCCTTGCGGAACACGCGTTCGATTTGTTTGCCGAGGAAAAAATCCTCTGCGAGGTTTTTCCCGCCCTCATCGGTATCGTATTTCCACTTGTCCGGAAACGCCGTTTCGATGTCTGCAGGCATCATGCCGGCAAAAATGGCGTTGCGGCTGTACTGCGTTGCGGTGGGCAGGATGCTGAAAAAATACCCCTCTTGCTCGGTGCGGAACATCTCGTTCATAAACGGTTCAATCACCTTCCACTGGTCGTAGCGCAGGTTGTCAAGCAAGACCACCACGGTGGGCATGCCTTTTCCGATGTGCGGAAAAATGTGCTTGCGCAGCAACGAATGCGACATGACCGGGCCGACTTCCTTGTTTTTGTCCACCCAGTCGAAGTAATTTTTTACGACGTATTTGCTGAACTCAATGTTCGCTTGCTGCTTCTGCTGGGCGAGAATATCTCCGACTTCAGTCTGATTGGCATCCAGGCGCAATTCCCAGCCGACAATGCGGCGGTATGCATCTACCCATTCCTCGTGGTTCAGTCCGCCGGTGATCTGCATAAACATCTGCCGGTAGTCCTGCTGGTAGTCCAGGGCAGTTTTTTCCCGGATCAGCCGTTTGTTGTCAATGATTTTTTTGAGCGTCAACAGGATTTGGTTCGGGTTGACCGGCTTGATCAGGTAGTCTGAAATTTGCGAGCCAATGGCTTCCTCCATGACATGTTCCGCCTCGTTTTTGGTAATCATCACCACCGGCACCTGCGGATTGATCTCCTTGATTTTGGGCAGTGCTTCCAGACCGGTGAGGCCGGGCATGGATTCGTCCAGAAAAATCACGTCAATGTCGTTGCCTTGTTCGAGGTATATTTCCACGGCATCGTGACCGTTGGTGGCCGTCACCACATCGTATCCTTTGGCCTGAAGAAACAGCAGATGCGGCTTGAGCATATCAATCTCGTCGTCGGCCCAGAGAATTTTAATTTTATCCATGTGAAAAGGTATTATGGGTGAAACATGAAGGAATGCTGCGAAGGTAGTACAGTTATCTTTGCGAACAAGAAATGGATGTCATGCAGAACAATCGAAAAATCTTCAACGATCCGGTGTATGGTTTCGTGTCTGTGCCACACGGACTGTTACTTAATTTGGTAGACCACCCCTATTTCCAGCGTCTTCGACGGATACGGCAGGTAGGTCTGGCACACTTTGTATACCCGGGCGCCTTGCATACGCGCTTTCACCACGCTCTGGGCGCGTTGCACCTGATGCAGCAGGCTGTGGATGTGCTCCGGCACAAGGG
>JAEUUV010000327.1 GCA_016787285.1 Saprospiraceae bacterium
ACAACGAGCAAAAACTCATCGCCACCCGCGAAGTCTGGCAAATCGCCGCCTTCGCCGACCTCTATGCCGAGAAACTCACCAAGGGTTTGCCCAAACGGGCCGACTACGAACGGGCCAAGCGGCTCTATCAGGCCTGCCTCGACGACCAGCACATAGACGATGCGTATTTCCGGAAAAAACTCGCCGACCTGGAGCGGGTGTGGAAGGAGAAGGGGGAATGAGTACCACCCGCAGGGCAAACGCATGAAAATTGAGGCGTAAACACCTGCGAGGTCAAAAAAAATTACATGATTGCAGATTACATGATTTTAGATTGTTGAAGTGCGCAGAGTTGACCGCTTTTCACTTGGCTAAATGTCGTGGTGTACGCTACGGATACTTCTAAAATCAACAATCATGTAATCTGCAATCATGTAATCCGCTTGGTTATCAATGATTTGAATTTTTCAATGGGGCATTCAACGTTCATGCGTTTGCCCTGAGTGTCACCCGGGATACTCCACCGGCGGGTGCAACCCGACGCTTCGCAGCAATTTCCGCAAATTGATATTGCCGGGCAGGTCTACCTCTGTCAACAGCAATATCGGTCATTTCAGGAGCCTTGAAATCTCGTCGCTGAAGTTTGGTAACCAATCTTGGACAATCTGCCAAACCATTTCCACATCAACACCCCAATAGTCGTGTGCTACAATGTTTCGCATGCCTTTGATCTTCCGCCATTCAACACTTGGTGTGCCGGCAATCATGTCTTGAGAAAGCCGGGAAACGCATTCACCGAGATTGATAAAATTCATCAGGATAGCATCCAGCCGCAACTCGTCTTCGGTTAATTCTTCCCAACCGGATACGGGCTGTGCGAAAACCTGAATTTTTCGCGATATGTCCAGCATCCGTTCAAGCGTCTCGGCATCTTTTTCAGACAAAAATGACATGGCTAAGGATTTTTTCCCGGATGCCCGGGCGAAGAAAACGTTCCCGGGCAATGTCCACCTTGAGGCCGAGTTGGCTTTGAAAAAACTGTTCCAGCGAGAGGCGTTTATCCAGCAGGTTTTCGGTGCCGTCCTCGAATTCGAGCAGAATATCCACGTCGCTTTCGGGCGTTTGCGTGCCTTTGGCGTAGGAGCCGAACAAGCCGAGTTTCACGATTCGGTAGTTATTCCGCAGAAACTCTTTTTGGCTGTCAAGAAATTGCAACACCTGCGCTTGCGTGTACATGTGGGATATTTTGAACAAAAGTAGGGGTTTTGGTGAAATGCTCACACCTCCAACTTCTTCGTCACCACCTCCTTCCCGTCCACCACCGTCTTCCGCCCGAACAGCAGCCCTGCCGCATCCGCGTCAATGAGCACGGTGTCGCCCTTGACGTAGTTGCCGGCCAGCACGTGTTTGGCGAGTTCGTTCACGAGTTCGCGCTGGAGGGTGCGTTTGAGCGGGCGGGCGCCGTACTGCGGGTCGAAGCCCTGCTCCACGAGCCATTTGCCGGCGGCGGGCGTCAGTTCGGCCTGGAGTTCCTGGTGCGCCAGCATGTCGCGGATATCGGCCATGAGGATGTTCAGGATGGCCGACATCTGGCCTTTCAGCAGCGGGTGGAACACGATCACCTCGTCAATGCGGTTCAGGAATTCGGGACGCAGGTTTTGTTTCAGCGCGTCCATCACCTCGGACTTGGCGGTGTCGAACACCTCGTGCTTGCGTTTGTCGGGCATGGCCTCGTAGTCCTCGAACACTTCCTGGATGCGGTCGCCGGCGAGGTTGGAGGTCATGATGATGATGGTGTTTTTGAAATTGGCGGTGCGACCCTTGTTGTCGGTCAGGCGCCCGTCGTCGAGCATTTGCAGCAGGATGTTGAACACATCGGGGTGCGCCTTTTCGATCTCGTCGAGCAGCACGATGGTGTAGGGGCGGCGGCGCACGGCTTCGGTGAGTTGGCCGCCCTCGTCGTAGCCGACATAGCCGGGGGGCGCGCCCACGAGGCGCGACACGCTGTGGCGCTCCTGGTACTCGCTCATGTCAATGCGCGTGATCGCTTTTTCGTCGTCGAACAGCACATCGGCCAGCGCCTTGGCCAATTCGGTTTTGCCCACGCCGGTGGGGCCGCAGAAGATGAACGAGCCGATGGGCTTGTCGGGATCGCTCAGGCCCGCACGGCTGCGGCGAATGGCGTCGGACACAGCCACGACCGCCTCGTCCTGCCCGACGACACGCTGGTGCAAATCGGCTTCGAGGTGCAGCAGGCGCTCTTTTTCGCCCTTCAGCATTTTGGACAAGGGGATGCCGGTCCAGCGGGCCACCACTTCGGCGATGTCGTTGGCGGTGACCGTCTGGGTGGTCATGCGGTTTTCGGGTGCGAGTTCGGCGAGTTTGTCCTCGGCGGCGCGCAGCATGGCCTCCTGGGCGGGTATGTCGTTGAACTTCAGTTTGGACGCCGCCTCGAAGTTGCCTTCGCGCTCGGCGCGCTGGTACTGGAGTTGCAGGTCTTCGATCTTTTGCTTGCAGTTCTGGATGGCCTCCACGATTTCTTTTTCCGACTGCCACTTGCCGCGCAGGGCATCGAGTTTTTCGCGCAGGTCGCTGATCTGCTTGTTCATCGCGTCCAGTTTGCGCTCGTCCTTTTCGCGTTTGATGGCCTCGCGTTCGATTTCGAGTTGGCGCAGTTTGCGATCCAGTTCGTCCACCTCTTCGGGCACGGAATCCAGTTCGAGGCGCAGTTTGGCAGCGGCCTCGTCTATGAGGTCAATGGCCTTGTCGGGCAGTTTGCGCTCGCTGATGTAGCGGTGCGAGAGTTCGGCAGCGGATACCACGGCCTCGTCCAGGATTTGCACCTTGTGGTAGTTCTCGTATTTCTCGCGCAGGCCGCGCAGGATGGAAATGGTGTCCTCCATGCTCGGCTCGTCCACGTACACCGACTGGAAGCGGCGCTCCAGGGCCTTGTCGCTCTCGAAGTATTTCTGGTACTCGTCGAGCGTAGTGGCGCCGATTGTGCGCAATTCGCCGCGGGCGAGCGCGGGCTTAAGGATGTTGGCGGCATCCATGGCGCCCTGCCCGCCGCCGGCGCCCACTAGGGTGTGAATTTCGTCAATGAACAGGATGACCTGTTCTTCGCTGTCCACGACCTCTTTGATGACGGCTTTAAGGCGTTCCTCGAATTCGCCTTTGTATTTGGCCCCGGCGATGAGCGCGGCCATGTCGAGCGAGAAGATTTTTTTGGATTGCAGGTTTTCGGGTACGTCGTGTCGCACGATACGCCAGGCGATGCCCTCCACGATGGCGGTTTTGCCCACGCCGGGGTCGCCGATGATGACGGGGTTGTTCTTTTTGCGGCGGCTGAGGATGTGCAGCACGCGGCGGATTTCCTCGTCGCGCCCGATGACCGGGTCAAGTTTGCCCGATTCGGCCAGTTCGGTGAGGTTGATGGCGTATTTCTGGAGCGCGTTGTAAGTGTGCTCGGAGGTTTGCTCGGTCACCTTGCGGCCTTTACGCAGTTCCTTGACGGCAGCGGCAAGGGCGTCCGCCGTAGCGCCGTTTTCGCGCAGCAGGCGGGCGGTTTTATCGGCGCCTTTGGCGATGCCGAGCAGGAGCAGTTCGAGGGAAATGTACTCGTCGCCGTACTCCTTGAGCAGGGTTTTGGCGGCGGCAATGGCCTTGTTGGCTTCGTTGGTGAGGTACTGCTTGTCGGCGCCGGCTACTTTGGGGGTTTCCCAAATGAGTTTGTCGAGCGCCTGTTCGAAGGAGGGCATGTTGACCCCCGTTTTTTTCAAAAGAAAATCGGTGACGGAATCGTCCACGCCGAGCATGCCCTTGAGCAGGTGCGCGGTGTCCACGCTCTGCTGTTCGTAGCCGGCGGCGATTTGTTGGGCCTGAAGAATAGCCTCCTGGGCTTTGATGGTGAAATTGTCGTACGTCATGGTTTGGTAAGTCGTGGTGGGGGGGGGGGGGGGGGGCCCCCCCCCCCCCCCCCCCCCCCCCCCCCCCCCCACGACTGTGGATTTTAACGTGAAGTGGTTTGCTGGGGGGAGGCAAGCAAATTTGTTTCCAAAGCCGGGCGGGTAGGGGATAGGTGTAAAAAATGGCAGAAAAGGCGGTTTGCCGCTGCCGAATTGGCAAGGTCGGGGGTGGCGAAACGCCGCTTTGGCAGGTTTGATGCCATGCTTTGTTTCTTATGTCTTTTGTAAAAATCTGTTCGATGCGCCTATCCCCGCAGCTCGCTCGGCGCCACGCCGAACGCATCGCGGAACGCTTTGGAAAAATAGGCCGGACTGCTGAAGCCCACTGCGTAGCCGATTTCGGACACGTTGCCGGCGCCGGCTTCGAGCATTTCCTTCGCGCGGCGCAGGCGGAAGTTTCGGATAAACTCGACGGGCGGCTGGTCAATGAGTGCCGTGAGTTTGCGGTGCAGCTGGCTGCGGCTCATCCCCACCGCCGAGGCAAGTTCCTCCACGCTGAACTGGTCGTTGCCGAGGTTGTCGTCGAGACTCTGCTGGATGCGCTGGAGAAAGCGCTCGTCGGTACTGGTCAGGGCGATTTCCTGAGGTTTGAGCACCACGGTGCGGCTGAACTGTTTGCGCAGCGCCTCGCGCTGGCGCACTAAGTTTTGGGCGCGAGTCAGCAGTTCGCGTGAATCGAACGGTTTGGTCAGATAATCGTCGGCGCCGGTTTCGAGTCCCTCGATTTTGCTTTCCTGACCGGCCCGGGCGGTGAGTAGCACCACGGGTATGTGGCTGGTATGCTCATCGGATTTGAGAGCGGCGCAGAGTTGGTTGCCGTCCATGCCGGGCATCATCACGTCGCTGATGACGAGGTCGGGGATGTAACGGAGCGCCGTTTGCAGCCCCTCACGCCCGTCCGAGGCGAGCAACACCCGAAACGCGCCGTCCAACTGCTCCCGGATGTAGCCCCGGAGTTCGAGGTTGTCTTCCACCACGAGGCAGAGCGGACGTGCGTCGTCGGACGATTTTTCCTCGTCCGACGAATACATGTTGACGCTGCTTGTTTTGCGTCGGTTCGATTCGTCCGACGAGGAAAATTCGTCGGACGAGGGTGTCGCCGCCACCGCCGCTTCGGAGCGCTCTTCGGCGGAAAAGGCCGCGCGGCCCACGGGTATTTCCACCCGGAACATCGAACCCGTGCCAGGAGCGCTTTCGACGGATACGCTGCCGTGGTGCAGGGCGCAGAGTTCGCGCACGAGCGCGAGGCCGATACCCGTTCCGGCCCCACCTCCGGCCTGATAAAAACGGTCGAACACCTTTTCCAGTGCCTCCTGCGGAATTCCCGCCCCGGTGTCGGTGACTTCGAGAAACAGGCGCTCGTGGCGCAGTTCGGCCCTCACGGCAACGGAGCCGCTGGTCGGGGTATGTTTGAAGGCGTTGGATAGCAGGTTGGCGGCTATTTTTTCCAGTTTGTCGCGGTCAAACCAGACGTTTTCCGGTGTTTGGGGAATAGCAATTTCGTAACGGATGCCGCTCTGTTCGGCCATGCTTTCGAAGGCGTTGGCCAGGATACGCAGGGTTTGCAGCGCGTCGCCCGGTGCGACGGTCAGGCGCATAAACCCGCTTTCGAGTTTGGACAAATCGAGTAACTGGTTGATGAGGTCGAGCAGGCGGCCGGCATTCCGGCGTACGAGGTCGAGGTTCCGCACGGGAACGGGTGTGGTGTCGTGGCCGGTAGTTTTGGCGGTTTCGAGCCACTGGTGTACCGGGCCGAGGATGAGCGTGAGCGGCGTGCGGAATTCGTGGCTGATGTTGGCAAAAAACCGGGACTTGGTGCGGTCGAGTTCGCGCAGGCTCTCGGTTTCGGCGTGTTCGAGGGCGAGTGCGTGTTCGGCCTCTCTTTGCTTGATGCGTTGCCTGTTTCGCACAAACTGGAACAAACCGGCCAGTGCCAACACGACCAGCAGCGAAATGCCAAGGATCAGCCTTTTCTGGCCGGTTTGCTGCTGGAGCACCAGTTCCTGCCGGGCCAGTTCGGCTTCTTTTTGTTGGGTCAGGTAGCGCGCTTCCAGTTCCATGACGGCTTTGTTGTTGAGCCGGGCCGCAATGGTGTCGTGAACCTGGAGGTATTTTTCGAGGGCTGAAAACGCGTTTTTGAAGTCGCCTTTTGCCTTGTACGCATCGGCCAGCGCGCCGACTGCCTGTTCTTGGTAGCGCTCGTTTTTGATTTTTTCGGCCAGGCCGGCGGCTAAGGAAAACTGCATGATAGCGCCGTCGTATTTTTTCTGGGCAAGAAAAGCCCAGCCGGTGTTGTTCAGCCCGAGGAACATGGCCACCTCGTCGCCCATTTTTTGTGCAAATTCGTAGGACTGCCGGTAGTATTCGAGGGCGCCGGTAAAATTTCCCCGGGCGTAGGCGACATTGCCGAGGTTGTTGTACACCGTCGGTTGCAGAAAAATCGTGTCGGCGGCAGCAAGCAAGTCAAGCACAATCTGGAACGATTTGGCGGCGTCGTCGAGCCGGCCTTCATCCGTTTGCACCAGGCCCATGTTGTTCAGATACCGCGCCTGGCCCAATGTATCCCGCAGGGTTTTCGTCAGGTTTATGGCCTCGAGGTAATACTTTTTTGCTTTTTCGTACTCCTTTTTGTTCCAGGCAATGATGCCCATGTTGCCTGTCGTGGTGGCGATGCAGGGTTGGCAGTTGTAGCGTTTGGCCGCCTCGATTGCCCGCAGGTAAAACTCCAGCGCCTGATCGAAGTTGCCGTGGTTCATGTACTGCAAGCCCACGTTGTTGAGGCTGCGGGGCGTGAGAAAGGGGGCATTTTTTTCTGCAAATTCCAGTCCGCGCCGTGCCCAGGCGAGCGCGGAGTCCGCATTGGTTTTGGCATAATGCTGCGAAATGTGAAAGAGGTTTAGCCACTTGAGCGAGTCGTCGGCAGCCCTGTCGTATTCGCGCAGCAGGGAATCAACGGGCGACTGGGCGCGGGCTGCGGGCAACAGGGAAAGGAACAGCAGTAACGCCGGAAACCAAATGCGTTTTCCCATATAGAACGGTGTTTGAAAACCGCCTGCAAATTCCCTTTTTTTGGGGAAAAACAAAAAATGCCCGCCCCGATTTCGCAGGACGGGCATAGCACCGTTCTAAAATGCTGTTGGTTATTTCCCTTCCGGCATGGTCAGTACCGGCGTCATGGAATCGAACTCAAGCATCCACTTCCCGTTGATTTTGTGGGCCACAGCCATGCCGAGCATTTTGCCGCCCACTTGCTGTCCGCCCACTTTGATATCGGCGTCCGTGGTGTAGGTTACGATGGCGACATCCGGGGTGATGAGGCGGATATTGGGTTCTCCCGGGGAGAATTTGGGGGTTTCATCCACCATTTTCATAAAATTTTCCCAGTCTTCTTTCATGGCAGCCTTTCCCGATTGCAAACGTCCGTCGGGCGTGATGGAACCGGCATTGTCGGTGTACACTTGCATGACGTTGTCCACGTTGCCGGTCTGGTAGGCTTGCCACACTTCACTCCAGAAGGTTTTGGCGGAGGCGGCATCGGCAGTGGTTTGTGCCTGTGCGTTCGGGTAGACGAAAAGCACGAGAAAAAAGGTTGCAGTAGCGAGATTCAATAACTTGGACATAGTTAATAAAGTTTTGGTTGTGAATGATATGTGATAACTATTTCGGTTTTGGGGCATCCTTGAATTTGCCGTATTTACCCAGCAACAAGCCGACGAAGTAGGTCGCGGGAATGATGACTTTTTTCACAAATCCGGGAATCTCCGACATGTCGTACTCGCGGCGGTACCGCCAGCTGAGGTAGGCGCCGTCGAACGTCTCGGGCCGGTGGTTTTCGCCCCGGTTGATGGCCTCGTACATGCTGGACAGAAAGAACACGATGCTTTCGGCGGGGTCAATCCAGCCGGTGCAGCGCAGGATAGTATCGCCGGCATTCCAGAACCGGTGCGGCACACCGCGTTTGAACGTCACGCTGTCGCCGGGGCCGGCATACCGGGGTTCTTCGCCCAAAATCTGGTAGCCGATTGTTCCTTTGACAACAGCCACGCCTTCATCCTGCCGCAAGTGTGTGTGCATACCCGGGCCGGCCATCGGGGTGCAAAATCCTTCGAGCAACAGGCGGGCGCCTTCCATGCGCAAAAAGTTGATCTTTTCGCCGTATTTGGTTTCGATCGTAAATGGAAATTGCTGTGGCATAGTCATAGATTTGAGGATATGGTTGGTTTATTTCCCTTGCGGCATAGGCACGACAGGCGTGAGCGTGGTCAGTTGGCCCTGCCATTTCCCGTTGGTCTGTTTGGCAAGAAACGAAAAAGACATTTCGCTCACCTGATCTTGTCCGCCAAACGAATCGGTACTTTTCCATCGGGCAGTCAGCAGCACCAGGTCGGCAGACAGCATCGTCACCTTCCGCTCCACGTATTCGGTCGCGCTTTTTTCCGGCTTTGGAATCATGGTGAACAGTTCGGCATGTGCGGCACGGATTTGTTCCCTGCCGTGGAAGATGTTTCCGTCGGGAGCGATGAACTCGGCATTGTCGGCATAAAGATTGGCAAACCGGACGGCATCGCGGGCGTTGAAGGCGTCAATGCCCTCCTGGAGCATGGCGTAAACGGCATCGTCATTGGGAGCTTGAGCGCTCAGGTTGAAGGCAACAAAGAGCAAGAGGACGGTACTTTTGAATGTGTTGGACATGGTTTTCTTAATGATGAATGATGAATGATGAATTTTTAGTGCTGTATCGGTGTGCGTTGCACGGCGTTTTTGATCGGCGGTACGGTTTGCAGGTACGCCCAAAGAGCGGATACTTCCTCGTCGGAAAGTACGGCGAAGGGCGGCATGACGTGGCTGAGCGGTTGCCCGTCGGGGCGTTTTCCGAAGCGCACGGCGTTGGAGAACTGCTCTTCCGTCCAGGCGCCGATACCGGTTTCCTTGTCGGGAGTGATGTTGGCCGACGGTACAGCCGGGTTGGCTTTGTCGCCCACGGGATTTCCGCCGGCGAAGTAGCCCACCGATTTTTCCGGTTCGAGTTCGTTGTTGGTTTCAAAATTAGCGGAGTGGCAGCGGAAGCACTCCCATTTGCCGGTGGCTAAGTAGCGCCCGTAGGCCACTTTGTCGGACGGCGCCGGCGCCACGATGGGTTTGGATGGGTAATCGAAGGGCTTGGGCAGGAAATTTTTGAACACCATTTTTCCAATGAAACTCAGTTCCATAGGCCGGCTGCGGCGTTCGGAAGGCTGCACCTCGGGCGCGTCGGAGCGCAGGAAGGCAATGACCGAAGCCACGTCTTCGTCGGCCATCAGGGGGAAGGTCATCCAGGGGCCGGCATAACTGCCGTCGCGTTTGATGCCCGTGCGCAGCAGGTGTGCCAGTTCGCCGTCGGTGTATTTCCCGATGCCCGCCTCGGGGTGTTGGGTGATGTTGGCCGACCAGATTTTCCCGAAAGCCGGGTCGTCCATGAACACCTCGCCGCTCAACTTGCCGTCGGCGCCGCGGTGGCAGTGCGCACAATCGGTGAGCACGATGCGACGGCCCTCGGCCAGACGGGCGCTGTCCGGTTCAATTTTCAGGTCGGGCGCCTTGACTTCGTAGCCGGGCATGGGGCCCAACTGAACCCATGCAGCAAAAAGCAGCACGAATGCGAGCAGGCTGCCGAGGGTGTAACCGATAATTTTGAGTACTTTTTTCATAATGCAGAACAGGTTGTGTTTTCGATGTGCCGATTGACGGGACAAAGGTGCCGGCAGGTCGCGGCGAGGGGGTATCAAATTTGTCGCACAGGTTTTCAAATTTGTCGCATGCCGGATTTTGATGTTGAAAATTGCACCTTTTGGCGTCCTTTTGCCAAGTGTTCGGCCAAGTGGTAGCGGTTGGCGTTGCCGGAAACGCTACTTTCGCGGCATATTTTTTCAAACCTTACCACCACACACCTGCTTTTCACGCCATGCGTCTGTTGACTTTGCTCTGTCTTCTGTTTGCTTACTTGCTTTCCGGCGCCCAAACAACCGCTCCCAATTTTTTCAAATCCATGCCCGAAAGCGCCATCGCGCTGCCGGAACAGGCCGAACGCAAACTGGTTCCGCAGCACTACCAAACCTACCACCTGGACTACACGGGCATCAAATCAGCCCTGCAAAATGCCCCGCAGGAGTTTACGCCCGAAGCCCGGCAGAATCGCTGTGTGATCGCCCTGCCTATGGCTGACGGCACGCTTGAGCCGTTTTCTGTTTGGGAAATTTCCATCCTGGAACCGGCACTGGCCGATGAAGCACCGTACGTGCGCACCTTTGCGGGGCAGTCGCTGCTCGATCCGCTCAAAAAAGTGCGCCTCAGCCACACCCTGCGCGGCTTCCGCGCGATGGTGGTTCGCGCCGATATGGGTCTGGAATTCATCGAACCATACGCCTGGGGGCAGGACGAATTTTACATGGTTTACGACGCCGATGCGCTACCTGCCGACGCCTTCCCGCAGGGGCCGCGGGGGATTGTCCTGACCAAAGAGTGGCTGGAAAAAAAACCGACGCACTATGTACCGCAGGTGCAGGAACGCGGTACGGAACTGGCGCCCATCACGCTCAAACAATACAAACTCCTGATTTCCTGTACCGGCGAATTCTCGGAGGATCACGGCGGCAACAAGCAGATGATTTTGTCCGCGCTAACGGAATATGTGAACCTGATCAACGTGCCCTACGAACGCGACTTTGCCGTGCGTTTTCAGGTGGTGCAGGCTACGCTGCTGACCATCTTCCTGAATCCCGACACCGACCCCTTCTTCGGCACCCAAGCCGGCACTCTGGCTGCTCAAAACCAGCAGGCAATCGTCACGGCCGGCGTCACACCCAACGGATACGATATCGGCCATGTGTTTGGGCGCGTCATCAACGGCGGGAGCGGCGTGGGCGGCCTTGGCGCTATCTGCGGAAGTAACAAGTGGCTCGGCAGTACAATCAGTGGCGGAAGCTATGGCCTCGAGTTCATCTTCATCGCCTGTCAGGAACTCGGCCACCAGATCGGCGGCAACCACACCTGGAACCGCTGCGGCGGATTCGCCGAAGACCAGCGGGCGCCATTTACGGCTTATGAACCCGGCAGCGGCAGTACCATCATGTCGTATGTCGGCGGCTGCGGCGGCGACAATGTGCAGGGCGGCGCCGATTTGTACTTCCACGGCGGCTCCATCAAAGAAATGCGCGTTAGCCTCGACTTCGAGTCCGGCTCCCAGTGTGGCGCCGAAATTCCCACTACGAACAACCCGCCCGTAGTGACCCTGCCTTACCAGGATAATTTTTACATCCCCATCGGCACCCCGTTCGAACTGAACGGCAGCGCCACCGACCCCGACGGCGACCCGCTCACCTACTGCTGGGAGGAAATGGACCTCGGCCCCGAAACGCCGCTCGGCACCCAGGTGTCCAGTTCGCCCATTTTCCGCACCCGGCCCGCCGTGAACGTCACCAACCGCTATTTCCCCCAACTGAGCACCATCCTGAACAACAGCAGCGACCCGCGCGAACTGCTGCCGGCGTACACCCGCGACCTGACCTTCAAACTCACCGTGCGCGACAACCGCAGCGGCGGCGGCGGCGTGGGTTCTGCCGATGTGGCCTTTCAGGCCTGGGGCGGCGCCGGGCCGTTCCGGGTGCAATTTCCCAATGCGGCGGCACACTCCTGGAACATCGGCGAATACGCCGAAGTCAGCTGGGACGTGGCCAATTCCGACAAGGCGCCCGTGAACTGCTCGCACGTGAACATCCGCCTCAGCACCGACGGTGGCCTGACCTACCCCATCATGCTCGCCGAACGCGTGAAAAACGACGGCAGCCACTACGTGCTCGTGCCCGACCTGGCTACTTCGTCGGCCCGCGTGCGCGTGGACGGCTACGACAACGTGTTTTTTGATATTTCAAACCAGAATTTCACGATCAAACAGCCGGTACAGCCTTCGGCCACCATCAGCCTGAACAACGACAGCGGCATCCTGTGCCTGCCTGCCGACCAGACAGTGGAAATTTCCACGGTCGGCATACTGGGTTTCAACAGCCCGATCACCCTGGAAATAGACGGTGCGCTGCCGCCCAACGTATCGGCCACCTTCAGCGCCACCACCCTGCAGCCCGGCGAGAGCGCCACTCTGACGCTCGACTTTTCGCAGGTGCAAACGGAGGAAACGTTCACCATCATGCTGCGCGCCACCGCCGCCGGGCAGGCGCCCATTCTGCGGCCCATTGTGCTGACCACCCTGCGCAACGACTTTTCGGCGCTGGTACTGATGACGCCCGCCAACGGCGCTACCGAGCAGCCGCTCATCCAGACCCTGTACTGGAACAAAGCCCTTGATGCACTGAGTTACGACGTGCAGTTCGCCTCCAGCCCGTCTTTCGCCCCCGGCACCATCCTGGCTTCCGTGAACAGTACCACGCTCGACAGTTTCAAACTGCCCATCTTTTTGGCCAAAGGCACGCCCTACTACTGGCGCGTGCGGCCCAAAAACGAGTGCGGCAACCACGACTGGACGGAACCGTTTTTCTTTTCCACGTTCGCAGAGAAGTGCTTCCAGTGGGCGGCGGGCGATTTGCCCAAAGGCATGACCGCCAACGGCACGCCGACCATCGAATCGAAAATAAACGTGCTGGCCGGCGGCCCCATCAAAAACATGGAGGTGCGGCAGTTGAAAGGCTACCACGAGTTTTTCAAAGACCTCGACGTGCGCCTCATCAGTCCGACGGGCACCGAAGTGGTGCTCTGGACGGCTCGTTGCGGCAATTTCAACGGCTTTTTCAACCTGCGCCTGACCGACGAAGCCCCCAATCCGTTCCCTTGCCCGCCGCCGAATACCGGCCTTGCGTACCGCCCGCAAGACCCGCTGGGTGGATTCACCGGCCAAAACTCGACCGGTACCTGGACGCTGCGGATCAAGGATACCCAGATCGGCGGTGGCGGCACCTTCGAGGCCTTCCAACTGGAATTTTGCTCCGAGGTGCTCCTCAATCCGCCCTTTTTGGTGAACAACAACACGATGATCGTGGACCCGGGTAACAACCGTGCGGTAACGCCCGACCTGCTGTTGGTGGACGACGCCAACAACACCCACAGCCAGTTGGTCTTCACCCTGCTGACGGTACCGGACAACGGCCATTTGGCCAAAAACTGGGGCGCTCCGTTACAGCCCGGCGACCAGTTCACCCAGGCCGATCTCGACAACGGCGCCATCCGCTTCTTCGACTATGGCGGCACCTACGCGTCCGACGGCTTTCGCTTCGTGGTGACTGACGGCGAGGGCGGCTACTTCGGTACGCCGCGCTTTAACATCGAACACCCGCCCGTGGGCACCGGCGAAGCCGATCAGGCGGCATTTGATTTCCGCCTGTTCCCCAACCCGGCGAACGATCAGGTGTGGGTGGCGGTGTCGGAGCCTGTCCGCACCGAAGCGCGGGTAGCGCTGTTCAGCGGCGCGGGCCAATTGATTCAGGAGACCATCCTGCCCGCCGGCGTGGATCGCCTGCAACTGCGCACCGGCGACCTGCCGCGCGGCATGTACTTCGTGCAGGTGGGGGCTGCGGTGCGGAAGGTGGTGTTGCGATAAGTGCCGTAGCGTAAAAGTGTCACAGAGGCTCACAGAGAAAAAAGAGGCTCACAGAGGGTGTTGAAAACGCCGCTGTGAGCCTCTTCTTTTTGGGGCGCCTTTACACGATTACAAGATGAAACGTCACAGTTACAACTGACATTACGCACCCCTAAAAACTTGGTGAGTAAAGTTCTTTGACAGTATGACATTTGAGGCTTTGGATTTCGCTCCAAGCGGCTTTAAGGGCCTTGAGATATATTTTGTGCTTCAAAGCGAAGTGGTTCATCCGATGG
>JAEUUV010000334.1 GCA_016787285.1 Saprospiraceae bacterium
AGATTGGTGGGGAAATTGCATTTCTGCGTGTAGTTGTTTGTGGCGGCATCATATTCAAAGAGCACGAAGTTTCCAAATATCTGCGTCGTGAACCCGCCATCGGCGAAGCCTCCGTTGGTTCCACCGGCTTGGTTGAAAGGCGGATTTTGCTGCACAATCACCGTGTTGCCGGGCGCCACCAGGTCCACCTGTACCAGTTTTTTTACCCAGTTTCCCGGCCCTTGCGATGCGTGTGCGTACAACACGCCGTTCTGGAAGAAAAACTCCTGCACAATCATGGCTTCGGGCCAAAATCCGATGAACGTAGTGGTGTTGGTGGCTGGGTCGAATACTGCTAAGCCCGCATCGTAGCCGTTCACGCCGGGCGTACTGAGGTAAACCAGCCCGTCAGGCCCCAGCCAGGCACCGATGTAAACTTCGCTATTCGACCACACAGGCGTCGGCGACGGCGGATCGTAGCGCCTTAATCCATCCTCTGTTATTACCAGAATATCGCCGTCCGGAAGCACGACCATATCGTTGATCCCAAAATCGGGCGTGGTTGGTCCGACATCCAGAATCAGGCATGTCTCGCAGGTTTCGGTATTGATTTTGTAAATTTTGCCAAATGCCGTGATGCCGTACAAGGTAGCACCTTGGACAGAGAGGCCGGCGCAGCATAACAGCGCGGCAATGGTCGAGTACAATCTGCTTAGCATGATTTTTATGGTGTGCGTGTTATGGGCATGAACAAAAGTTATCCGTCAGCGCCGTAGCCTGCACCGTAAAACTCCCCGGCAAGCGTATGGACGAAGCACCACAACCCTACCGCACCACCGTCACATCCCCCTTCACGATCTGCGTACTGCCGTCCGAAAACTCCAGTTCGGCCCACCAGACGAATACCGCCGGGTTCATGTCCTGCCCCTGGAACTTTCCATCCCAGCCCCGCGCCGGGTCATTAGGTGCGATGTTGTTGAACACCGCCATGTGGTTGCCCCAGCGGTCGTACACCTGTAATTGCCGGATGTTGATCAGATCCTTGTCGCCGTAGATCGTGAAACCGTAGTTGTCGTTGCTGCCCGGCTTGATCACATTGGGCGCGTAATACGTCCCCGTCGCCTTCACAATAATCAGGAACAGCCCGGTGGCTTTGCAGCCGCCGAAACCGGCGACGTCCAGTTCCACGAGGGTGGTGCGTACCGGCGCGATGGACGGGTCGAGGCAGTTGTCGCAGGAAAGATCGGTGGCCGGCGTCCAGGTGATGAACAAGGGTTCGATGGTGATGCCCGCCCCGGCGTTCAACGTCACCGTGTCGCCTTTGAAAATCACGAAGGTGTCGCTCACGAATTCTTCGATGGCCACCGCCGGCAGCAGTACCACCGTCTCGTTCGCCTTGCAGCCGTTGGCATCCGTCACCTCGATCTCGAACGTGCCGGCATCCAGGGTGCTGAAGTTGATCGGCTGGGTACCGTTGGTGGTGCCGATGTCCTGAATCAGGCGCACGGTGTAGGGGCCGAAGCCGCCCGTCACCTGCGTCACTTCGATCAGGCCAGGATTCTGGCAGGTCGGATCGGTGGCATCAATGACCGGCTCGACGGGGGCCGGCTCGTTGAGCGTAACCGAAGCGGTGCCGCTGCATCCGTTGGCATCGGTAAACGTGACGGAGTAGTTTCCGGCACTCAGGTTTTGGGCCACCTGGCTGGTGGCGCCGCTACTCCATTGGTAACTAAATGGCGCCAAACCTGTAGCAGGGGTCACAATGGCCGAACCGTTTGAGTCGCCCGCACACGCTACGGCAAAACCGTTGAAATTGCTC